>JALTZF010000119.1 GCA_027046265.1 Pyrodictiaceae archaeon | reverse complement strand
TATCAATGCTTAATAATAGCAAAATAACTTCACGCTTTATCATAAAATGAAGTTTGGGACAGTGTGCTTCGAGTAATCCAAAGGATGACCTTGGTTTTTCGGTATACATATCATAGCTAGGGAGAGAGGAGTTGTGAGACAAATACTTTTTTACTCAGAGATCTGCCAACTACTTGAGAGAGCAGGGCATCTAGAAGCCAATAGTGCAAGATGCAAGGTTGGCCCACTTAAGTTAGTGAGGCTTTTTGCTGCCTAGGGGAGCGTTACCTAAAATGGAGGAGACATTTTAACATGGGTGAGTTAAGAAAGTTGTGTATAGTGGGAATAGAATGACTACCATCATACGGCTATGGTTCTGTACTAGCTTCCTCAAAAAGGCGATAATCCAGAGTTCTTACATCATTAGAGATTAAATACTAATGCCATATAACTTGTCTTAAGACTTTTGTATTAAGGTTAAAAGTTGCCTAGCTATGTGATTTGTTAACTCTATGACAAACAATACTGTAGTTGAATCTAATGTAGGGCTAGATTATCTTAAAGTATGCAGGCTGGGCGCGAGAAGTGGTATGTTATTGTTCTAGCTTTCCATCTCTTATTCTTATCACTTTGTGAGCGCGATTTGCCAGGTGTGGATCGTGGGTGGTGTATATTACTGTTTTACCTAGCTTATTTGCTTTTGACAATAGGTCTATTACTTTTAGCTTGTTTTCAGTATCAAGATTGGCTGTTGGCTCATCTGCAAGTATGATTGGTGGGTCAGCTGCAAGAGCCCTTGCTACTGCAGCTCTTTGCTGCTCTCCACCACTTAGCTGTAATGGGTACTTGTCTTTTTTGTCGAGCATTCCTACAAAGTCAAGGAGCTGCTCTGCTCTCTTTACTCTCTCCTCTTTGCTCCACATACCAGCCAGCTCCATTGGGAGTAGAACGTTCTCGAGTACTGTGAGGGATGGGACTAAGTGGTAGAACTGAAACACTATGCCTACATTCCTGCGTCTCCACTTTGCTCTCTCAGACTCATTCATCCTGGTAATGTCAACGTTGTTCACGACTACTCTGCCCTTGGTCGGTTTCTCTATCCCACCAGCAAGATAGATTAACGTGGTCTTACCACTACCACTTGGCCCAAGTATGGCGACGAATTCTCCTCTATTTATCTCGAAGGATATACCGCGAAGTGCTGGGTACTCTACACCACTAGATGCCCTATATATTTTCCAGACATTTTCAAACACTATGGCCTTCATAATCACACCCTTACTCAACCCTCAAGAGACTCCCAGTAGGCTGCCTTTTTAGATAAAAGAAGCCAGCAATGTAGGCAGATAAAAGGGAGGGAATTAAAATCCAGGCTGTCTCTGCTACATCACCAATACTTGGGTAGGGCTCAACATATCCAACTGCTCCCTTCATAGTGTTCAACATTATAGAGGATATAGAGAAGCCTATAATATAAGCTAGGGGTGCTGCTAAGAATGCAAGCAAGACTATGGCTATAAGCTCTGAGAAAATTATTTGAGCATCAGTAAAACCTATCGCACGAAGGACACCTATCTCTCTGAGTCTTCCTGCTATGTCAACAATTATCAGAACAGCAAGACCAATGATGCCAGTGAAGAGGGTTGCACCATTGATTACTGTAAGAAAAGTATACATGAACTTCTTGTTGTCTTTGTGTGCTGCAAGTATTTTATCCTTTGTCTGGGGAGGGCCTGCCGGGATGCCTTGTTGTGTTAAGGCATTCTTAACTTGTAGACCTATTTTACCTGGATCACCTCTTGTTTTGATGTGGACAGCGAAGTAAGTGGTATTTGCAATAGTATAATAGTCTTGTGGCGAGACATATATCATCATTCCGTTATTGTTATGATCAGCTACTATCCCTACAATGGATAAGTTGTATGCCGTGCCTTGCCCCTTTACTTGCACTCTTATACTATCCCCTATGCTTACCCCAAGTATCTTAGATAGAGTGAGCGTAATAGCCGCCTCTCCGGGCCTCTTAGGCCATCTGCCTAAAGAGAGTTTTGGGCCTAAGCTCCAGCTTCCGTAAATACAGCTTACTACAGATAACTCGTTTCCACCAAGCTCTACAGCTCTCCATTTAAGTCCCCATACTTCAGCTGCTTCAACCCCTTTGACGCTAAGAGTAATGGCCACTACCATGTCAACCGCCGTGTTGTTGCTGAAAAATGGTATCTTTGCATCATAGCCATACTGTTGTATCTCCTCGCCTATTACGTCTAAACCCCTAAGACTCATTGGTATTGAGGCTGTTGCACCCCAAGAAACTGCTAAGAATAACACAATGAACAATGCTAGCCACGGTCTAGACTGTAGTCTTCGTAGAGAATACGTCACCACTGGGCTTCCACGGAGCGTGAATAAGCCCTCTCCTCCCGTAAGGCCTGTAAAGCGTAGAGCTTGACCTCCTGGAATTCTATAGGCTAAGAGGGGCGGGAGAATGCTTGAGAGCACTACAAGGCAGAGGCTTACTCCAGCAGCCCACGCAAGAGCGCCTAGGTCTATGCGGTACGGGTATCTCTCCATGAGGATTTTAATAGCAGACGTGCCATGCGCCTCTCTAACCCCTACATCGACTAGTATTTTAGATATTGGTATTGACGCTATGAGGCCCAGAGAGACACCAATTATGCCGCGAAGAATGTTATAACCCGCATAGTATAGTAGAGCGCCAAACGTCCCTACGCCTAGAGCTTTAAGAACACCTATCTCTCTTACATTCCTCTCTATGAGGCTGGCCTCGCTGCCTGCTATTAAGAGGCTAGCTACTAGTATAGCTGTTAAGACAAAAATCTCTAGTGCACTCGCCATACTCTTCATTGGGCGGACAGCCGGGTTGTCCTCTTCTGTCTGTATAGTGACGCTATCAACACGGCCCTCTCTCCCTCGGATTATATTCACAATCTTAGATGCTAAACCCTCAGTCTGAACACTAGGAGCCACAACTAGAAGAACATCAAGGTGCTGGCCACGGATCCTCTCCACAGTCTCTTTATCAGCTAATAACACTAGATCTACATCACCCATTATGGGTACTACTCCACGGGCCTCACCAGTAATTGTAAGGTTTCCAACACCAGGAATGTAGATAGTGTCTCCAATACTTGCTAGTGACTTGCCCCCCGTACTGTATACTAGTAGCTTAGGGCCTCCCCTTACTACCTCGTAACTTGCCGGGTAACTGTTAGCAGGATTATATACAACTCCTATACTAACTGTAGCCCCATTAAGCTTGCCAATAGTTATCACTGATTTGAGGAGCTTTACCCTCTCAACACCATTCAAAGATGAGGTTCCTGCCACTACATCCTCAGGAATGTCACCGGACACAACTATAGAGCCTACCTCATAGACCCAAGCCTTGCCAGCAAGATCTAAGCTATAAGAAGCAGCGAGCCTTATGGATGCAAGACCAGCAACACCAACAAACACAACAATTACGACTGCCATAGTCTCAAACAGTCTCCTCTTAAGGTTCCTAAGAGAGGCTAAAGCCAACAGCATTATCCCGCTCCTCCTAGTCTGCTCAGCCTATGCCCACTAAAGGCACTATTTCCTTTCATTGCTCGACATACTAGTCTTATCTAGCCAAACCACAAGTAATAATATATTTCTATGCCAAAACATGTCTACAACTACAAAACACAAAGCCAATATGTTTGAGATTAGGATAGGAATAATACCTGGAAAACTTATAGAATACAATAAGAGTTGACAGAATAGAATGCTATACTTCAGGGGCATGCTCTATTCTAAAGAGTAATCATAAAACACAAACATGAATCATGAGAAAACTTGGACTTGAGGTTAAATATTATAGCTCGCTAAGTACTCTCCATGCACTCTTGTTCTTAAAGAGTATTATTGGTTTTAATAGCATTAACTGATCGACATACTTTCCCACTCTAAACACAAGTATGGATTATTAGTATTCACCAAGACGGGGTGCCAGATTAGAGTATAGGTATTTGTATCAGAACTCTTCATCAGTGTAGAGAGTCTTGCTACTTCTGTATGTGCTATATTGTCAGAGAGGCTTCTATAAAAACCTATCATGATTGATAGTAAATATATGATGTAGATTTCGTTAAGACTAAATATCCCTCCTCAGTGGGAGCAACGTGTAGAGGTGGTTAAGGAGAGGGAAAAATCCGTATGTCTGCTCCAATACAAAGAATTCTCAGTGATATGATCCGTACGCCTGGTGTAACAGCTATTTTTGTCATAAGCAAAGAGGGTTTCATTATAGAAAAGGTTTCAGCTGGCTCTCTTAGTGTTGACGAAGATGCTGTTGCCGCAATGTTGACAGCAGTATATGGATCTACGACACAGCTTGGAGGAGAACTTGGACTTGGAAAACCAGAGATAACTACACTTGAGTATCCTGAGCATTACATGTTAGTTCATGATATGGGTGAAAACCTGCTGGTTGTATTGGCCGACCGTAATAGAGCTGCTTTGGGCAGGTTGAGGTATGAGATTAAAAAGCATGCACCTCAAATATCTAACGTTCTCTAACCCCCACAAGGTTGGGGGAAATTGGTATGGGTGGTATAAAAGAGGGAGAATTTACTTTGACAGAAAAAATTGAGATATCAAGTGGGCTTATAAACGCTATCATAGCTGGGTACCAGATAGCCCTTAACAAGACTCTTGGCTCAGGAGCTGCTGCCATGACCCAGTTACTTATAAAAAACATAGGAGACTTTCTGGAAGAAATGCTTGAAGGAGAAGGCTTTGAAATTCACGCAATAGAGGATCTCAAAAAAGACTTGCCCGAAGCATTCAAGAGGCTTGGTATAAGTGACAAAGTTAAGGTAGAGCTTCCTGGTAATGGTTCTACATCTGGAGATAAGTACCTCGTAAAGATCTATGATAGTATATTTAAGCCTGCTGCTAGGCTCTTGGCAAAGAAGGGGATCAAATTCACTTTAAGTCCTGAGTCCTTCTTAGCTGCTGCCATTATCAGGAAGGCTGTAAGAAAGGTAAGACCTGGTGCCCAAGTGAAGATAAAGATGTATCCGCAAGAAAACCCAGAAGAGCCGTTAGTACTAGAAGTCATAATAAGATAATAATGGCGTAATTCAGCTCTATACCTACAGACAGATACTTATTCCTCAGCTTTTTGGGCTAGTGTAATACAAAGCTGTGCAATAGTATTGATGGCCTCTCTGGCTTCTTTTGTTATGCTTTTATGCCTAGGCATAGAGTATTATTGCTTTATATGGTGTTGTAGGTGGAGGATCCTTATTTGTGGATGGAGGGTCTTGATGATAGTCGTGTGCATGAGTTTATTATGAGTCATAATAACAGGTTTCGAAACTTTATTTCTGGGCTTGATGAGGTGTACTTTGAGAGAGCGAAGAAATTCTATGAGGCGCCTGCAGTCATTGATATAGCTTCAAGTTCTAGAGGGGTATTCCTAGTCGTAAGAGAAGGTATGGAGTATAGGGTGAAGCTACTACGCCACAACGGGGAAATAGTCAGCCTAGTCTCTTCAAGGGATCTCGGAGAACACGTTGTAATTAGGGCTGTCTATGCTAGACGGGATGGTAGTAGGTTTGCTTTCTTCTACACAGTTGCTGGTAGTGATGAAGGCTATACACGTATAGTTGACACAGACTCGTTAGAGGTTGTTGACGAGATTAGGGGGTCTGTGTGGGGTATTGTGTGGGTTCATGATGAGAAGTACTATTATTCAAGGCTCTATAGGAGGGGCAAGACACCGGATGGTGTAGAGGCTCCTGCGGAGAGGATTATCCTACGCGATCCTGGCACGGGCTCTGAAGAGGTTGTCTTCGGGCATGGTTACGGTACGAATTACATGATGGGTGTTGTGGAGGCTTGGGATCCAAATAGAGTGTTTGTCGTAGTAGAGTATGGTTGGCAGAAGAGCAAGATCTATGGTGGCTTAAGGAGTGATCCTGCTACGTGGAAGCTATTATTTGATGGTGGAGAATATCGTGTATCCCCACTGGGCTATCATGGTGATTACGCGTATTTGATCTATTACGATGGAGATGGGTTAGGCAGAGTTATACGCGTCAAGGATGGAGCTTATGAGGAGGTTATTGGTGAGCAAGGCTACCCCTTGCGGAAGGGTGTTCTCGTAGGGGACAAGCTTTATCTTGAGTACCTTGTTGATGCTGCTAGTAGGCTTAGAGTCTATAGCCTAGATGGAGTACTGCTTCACGAGCACGTGTTTGGCGAGCCAGTAAGCATAAGACTATTAGACTATGCTGGCAGCAAGGTATATCTTAGCGTTGAATTGTTTAACAAGCCTTCAGACATATACGTGGTAGAAGAGGGCGGTCTTAAGCTGGTCTATAGTGCACCCTATAGGCTCGATGTTGTTGTCAAGGAGGAATGGTGCAGATCTAGTGACGGCACGCCAGTCCACATGTTTGTTATCCATAGAAAAGGTGTTGAGCCAGAGAAGAAGGCTATAGTCTATGGTTATGGTGGTTTTGGCATAGCAATAACACCCTTCTATCTCGGCCCTATGCTCGCCTTCGTAGAGGATGGAGGGGTATTTGTGGTAGCAAACTTACGTGGTGGAGGTGAGTACGGAGAGAAGTGGCATAGGATGGGTATGAGGGAGAATAAACAGAACGTCTTTGAGGACTACAAGGCCGTGCTAAGCCACATGAGAAGGAAGGGGTTTAAGACTGTGGGTTGGGGTGTCAGCAACGGAGGCCTTCTCGTGGCGGCAACTCTGACCCAGTCACCCAGACTATTTGATGTAGCAGTAATTGGCTACCCAGTGATAGACATGCTTAGATTCCATAAGTTATACATTGGTAAGCTATGGACAACAGAATATGGCGATCCCGATAACCCTCGTGACCGTGAATATCTGCTAAAATACTCACCCTACCACAACATACGAAGGGACGAGAAGTATCCCCCAGTACTAGTCTACACAGGGCTACACGATGACAGGGTACATCCTGCTCATGCACTAAAGTTTGTAGCAAAACTAGAGGAAACAGGGGCGCCCGTATACTTACGTATCGAACTTGAAAGCGGGCATATGGGTGCATCCCCTGAGACAAAATTAAGGGAGTATGCCGACATACTAGCATTCATACACCGTGTACTATCTAGAGAGGCGTAAGCGAAGTAGCTTGTTTTCCCGCCTCTTTCTTATTCATTGTGGACTTGATCTTGTCTAGGGCCGACAAGAGTTCCCGGTAAGTTTTCATGGCTTTGTCTTGGTCTTCGACTCCTAGCCCTATTCTAAGTGTGCCTGGGACTTCAAAGCACTCGCCAGGATTAACGAGAATACCATACTCTGTAAATAGCCTCTCTGCAATATGCATAGTGTCCTTTGCCCATGGAAGACTGGCCAGCACGAAAGCCCCGGCTTCTGGCCACCAGGCTTTTACCAAGTCTTTGTTCTTTTCTAGGAGCCTCTTCAAGGCTTCAATGTTTCTTCTGACTATACTTTTAGCTCTCTCAAACAGTCTACTCCTAGTATTCTCAGCTAGAACCTTTTCTGCAACAACTTCACTCAGCCTTGGCGGGCTTATAGTAGTATAGTCCTTTACGCTCCAAGCCTTCTCCACGAGTTCAAGCTTATTACTTACAAGCCACCCAACACGGAGGCCCGGTAGCCCAAAAGACTTGGAGAGGCCTCCTGTTGAGACAGCAGCAGCTCCTTCTTCAATAGCAATACTAATTATAGATGGTGTAGGCGGCCCAGAGTGTTCTAGCCCCCTATAGACTTCGTCAACAACAATTATAGTACCCGTCTTTGAGGCTTCACGAGCTATCTCTCTCAAGACATTCTCTCTTTCTATTCTCCCAGTTGGATTGTTCGGGTTTACCAGATAGATAGCCCTGGGCTTCTTTGCCCGAATAAACTCTAAGATATCAACAAGCGGTAGCTCCCACTCATTCTCTGGGCTTCTCCAAGCCATGTAGAGTCGTGCTCCACGCGCCTCCAGCAGTCCGTGAACCTGCATATAGGCGGGCATATCAACTACAACAGCATCATCTGGCTTTACAATACTCGCTACGGACAAGAAGTTTGCCTCAGAAGACCCAACAGTTACGAGTACATGTTCACGAGTCACAGCATCACCATAGTACTCGGCTATGGCGCTGCGTAGGCTCGGCGAGCCCTTAGTCCAACCGTACCCAAGCTCTACCGATGATAGATCAACATTAACCCCAAACTCTTTAAGCAGAGAAAGAGATAATGGCTCAACACCACTTTCACTAAGCAGTATGCGTGCTCTTGTCTCACGCTCGCTCTGCCACCTCTCAAGACAGAAACTTGGTAAGTCACCACAGAAAACCACAGTTATACACCTCACCTACAAGCCTAACCTTGCTGTGTGAGAAACACTTTTCCCTCTCGCACCCAATAGAGCCCATGTAATGGTGTTAAATGTGGGTGCCGACGATATTAGGAAGAGGATTGACTACCTCTTAACAAACAGTGATGCTAGAAAGTGGCTTGAGAAGCTTCTTGAGGCACTTATTCCAGTCTTAGCAGAGGCATCAGAGAAAAGAATGAGCGCTACGGTTGCAACAATAATACTAGCACAAGTAGCCTCTAACATCTATACAGGATTACGCTTGTCGGGAAGGTCTCCGGATGGTGCTCTTAGTGATACTGTAGAGGAGCTAAAAGCTATTTGTAGTGTTGCAAGAGATATCTTAGAAGAGAATTACGCGTCTGGCGTCCTGGAAGAACTGTACACCAAAGCAATCAAAGAACTACAAGGGGGATAGCGGGTTTCCGCATAAACTGTCGAGTATACTTTTTATACAATCACGCTGGCATCTAATAGTTGCATTATATTTCTCGGTGGTAACTTCTTCTAGTATATCCAAGGCTTTAATTGCACGGGCCTTGACTTCTTCACTGAGACCATAGCCAAACTCTATATTTTCGACTGGTATTGCAAGTAAGTATGCTTTGCCTTCAAACAATCCTGCAGAGTAAGCTAGGGAGACCATGTAAGTAGGATCCATAGTATGGGCATCAGCGCTCTCAATGAGACCCACTATGTCTTCCTCCTCCAGCCGCTTAGGGTCAAGTTCTACAAGGATAATGGAGGCATTAGTATTTAGGCCTAAAGCCTTCATGGAGTTGTAATCTATAGCGTCTATAATGACCACACCCTCATAGTCCTCAAATATGGCCGTGTCACCTATTGTAGGCCTATCAATCCACACTATATCGATACCAGCCCTATGACAGCATCTTGACAGTGCATAGGCAAGACATATTCCTACACCATCATCGCCATACATTCTATTTCCTATCCCCAATATTAACACAAAGTTTCTTGATGAGTTCCTCTGCAAGTTCAGCACAATCAACACCATCGCCACGTACTTTATTGCACACATATATGTCGTATGGCTTATCAGAGAGTATTCTTAGTGCATTAATGTAATCATCAACATCAAGGCTCCCTGTCAAATTAGCCCACAATAACTTATTAATATTACTTAATGGGATTCTTGCCTGGCCAGGCTTACCTGTATAGTAATGTTGTAAGCCTTGAGGCATATCTTCTCTAGAGAGACCAGCAATGAGTACTATCCTCCTGGCCTTGTTCCTCATGGCTATGTCAAGTAAGGCTAAGGCGTCCATATTTGCTTCAACAATAACGCAACTGCCCAGCTCCATGCCATCAAAACGCTCAGCTACACCTATCAGCTCCCAGCCAGCATCATGGTCAAGGCTTGTCACTATTCCTACTAGTACCAAATCTTTTTCTGAGATACTCGTCAAGATTTTCATCCTCCAATCCTAGGGAGGATTTAATACTCTCAAGCATCTCGTCGAGGCTTGGCTGCTGCTTAACTGGTAAAGAATAAAGCGATCTTAGTAACTCCTTGCCGAAGACTTCTTCTAGCTCTCTCTTTGTTTGCTCCAATGGAGCGAGAGCCTGGCCTAGCATTCGTGCAATCTGACGAAGAGTTTTCACGATATCTTCTTCGCTCAAACAAGCCCCTATTGGAAGGAATGTGGACTGTTGTGATAAAGGTTTTCCCTCCGAGAGAACACTGTCTTAGCTAGGGGTGACTTACACTGGATTATGCAAGCATAATTGTAAAGGTCTTTGCTGAAGCTACTAGGGCTGGTATGCCCTTAGAGGCTAGACCCATAGGAAAATTAGCGGTAAGAGTCTCTACACCAAAGGGCAATGTCGTGTATAGGGTTAGTAGGCTTATCAACCCTTTAAGCAACAGTGAGGGAAGGGCAATAGCGCTTTCAACTATTGGTGGTGGCGAAAATATTGTTGTAGCTGAGACTGATAGTGAAGGTAACGTGGTGACAACTTATCCTGATAGAATACCATGGGTTCTTGCAGCAGCAGACGTTATTTCGAGGTATGAAGCAGATACGTGGGCTAGGAGAATAAGGTTTTTCCATGGAAAAAACCTAGAGTTGATAGAGAGTATTAGCTCAACCCACTCAATTTACGGTACAGAAAACCAGCTAGAACTAGTAGTCATAAACAATGAGTATAACCTTGCTGTACTCTGGTATAACTGTTTTACTGGTAACATCGTTAGCCCGGTAGAGTGGCAATATAGGATGAATTTATTAGATTACGAGTCTGCCAGAAGAGAAAAAGAAAAAGTACAAGTATATGTGGATAAAGTTAGGAAAAAATGTAGTTTCTATACAAGCTAAAACGTACAAGTTGTTGTAGTTATCATCTTCTTTACTGTTCTAATAATACGGCCATCGCGTGCAAACTGTACGTGGACAGCACATGCTAGGCATGGGTCAAAGCTCCTTATGGCTCTTACATAGTCTAGCCCTTGCCACTGCTCTGGGTCTACTTCCTCAGTTACATAGGTGTTTGCAGCACTCTGCTCGAATGGGCTCATACCCCACTTATCTCTTGGGCTTACATTGCCTGTTGTCGGAGCGTGTATCTGTACATTGAGTATTTTTCCGTCTTTTTGTACAATCCAGTGTCTTACAGTGCCTCTTGGCGCCTCTGTAAACCCAACACCACGAGTTATTTTGCCGGGAGCACTCCAAGGCCTAGAGGTTTCTATTTTGCCCGTCTTCACATACTCTAAGGCCTTGGTCACGTTTTTCCATGCAGTGTAGGCGTCCATGAGCAGGTTGAAAGCTCTTGCCCATAGTCGGTATATTGTCGTGCTCTTCATGGGCACTTCCCACTCAAACGTCATCTCCTCGCATACAGCTGCTGGCAGGTCATCGCTGCATGCTCTTGGCAGAGTTACTTTTAGAACCCTATTACCAGACCCAAAATCGGATTTCTGCATACTAGTCACTAGTAGCCTTGCATAAGGCCCAACCTCAAAGGGTACTATTGTCCCGTCTTTCCAGACTAGCCTTACATGGGCTGCCCAGCTGTACTTTGAAGCCCAGTCTCTAGCGCCAGGCTTGGGTACCGTCACCTTGTTCCATGGATGGTATGCTGGGTCGTAGTGTCCCCATAGAAGCTTTCTTCCTAGCGGATCATACTCTGTGTACCACTCCTCGTTTCTCACCTTGTCAGCCCAGTCAAGATAGAATGATCTCTCTACGTGCTCCATGATGCTTACATTGATTTCGGTGTACTTAGTTGTTACTAGCTCTCCTTTGAGCACTATTCCAGGCTTTAGTGTCCTAGCCTCTGCAGCCTTATCTATGCCCTTATAGACTTCCTCCCAGTCAGTATGGTCGCCTATTGATGCATAGACTTCTGGGTCTTCGAATATACCACTAGAGACAACTATTGGTGGGTCATAAGTCAGCCCATTGTCTGCATAGCCTATGTCCTCAAAGAATCTCAGCAAGTCCTCCCATACTAGGTAGTTGAATTTGACCCATGCAGTTATCTTTGTTAATCTATAGGCATAGCCTACAAGTAGGTACTCGGCATTAGTTAGATCTGTTGATATGCCTCCTGGTATGAGTGTTGATGGGTGGCTATGCCTGCCGTAAATTAGTACGCCCGCCTCCCTGGCAAGTCTCTGGTACTTGACTGCTAGTTGCCACATCTTACCAGAGATGGGGTTCAAGGCCTTCATTATGTCTGCTATAGTGGTAAACCCGTGTATGTCACGGTGCTCAGCATAGGTCTTTTTGGCTTCCTCGTAAACGCTTGGCGTGAGCTTTGATACTATGGCTTCACTATAGTCTGGGCCTTCTAGCATGTTTAGTATTATGCTGTGGTCGTATAAGTGGTCGGTCATGACCCATGCAAGGTTTCTGAGAACAACACCCATTGGCTGTGGCGTTACTCCATAAGCCATGTCGACAGCCTTTACGCCAGCATTAGCGTGACTTGCGCCACATACACCACATATACGGCTCGTGATGTGTGGTTCATCTTCTGGTGGCCGTCCACGTAGGAATACCTCGAAGCCACGGAACATAGTGACAAAGCTTCTAACAGATTCTGGGTCTGTCTTCCTAGTCTCTGTGTCTACTATTACTCTTAAGCCTAAGTGTCCCTCAATGCGTGTTATGGGGTCTATGATCATCTCCTTCTTAACCATGGCTTTCACCCCCTTCCTCAATCTTCACCTCTTTTTTCAACTCCTCGTACCATAAGGGATTCTCCTCTTTTACTCTCTCAACAAGAACTTTGCCATCAAAAATCGATGGATCGAGAGGGAACATTGACGGGTTTAAGTGTACATATGTTATGTGGCCAGCTATGATACTACTAATAGCTAGCACGGCTTCCTTGACATGGATAACCCAGAGGATACCATCAAGTACTGCAGGGCCATATAAGGCCATTATTATTCCTGTACTACCAATTATTATTGTACCAGTTGCTGTCAACCAGTACTCAAGCATTTGTTCCCCATTATACTTGTAGAACAAGGGCTTCTCTTTACGTAAGCCAATTTGCCAAAGAACATTATCTATTACAGCTTTCTTCCACTCTCTGAACGAGAAGAATCTTGTTATGGGGAATGCTTGCTTCACGGGGACGCCGCTTGCTTTAGCCAGTATTACTTGTATACCATAGTATGCTGCATGTAGTAGTGCTATACCGCCAAATAGTGCTGCACCAGTAAGATGTAAGATTATTAGTGTCTCCCTGGATGGGGCTATTAGTTTCCAGTAAGGATTATTATTCTGGTACAGTAATATTCCTGAGAAAGCAGCTATTATAAAGCCTATAATAAATAGGTGGTGTTGCACTATTTGCCACACTGTAAACTTTTTCACGAGGACACCCTTGCCTTTGCGTTGTTGTCTCCAGAGTCCTGTTTTGTTAGCATAATGAACGAATCTGCCAATGCTTTGAATGCTAATATAGGCTACGACTATGATTATGATTACGTCGTATGCAGCATGCAGAAATGCTCGCCACCATAATGTGCTTTTCAAGTCAACACTTAGTATCTTGTCGATATTGGGTATGTCTATAGTTACTAATGGTATGTAGGCAAAGAAGTATACTATAGCCCATGATAAGCCAAGAGCTATTATTGTTGCTATTAGCGCTAAAACCAGCATAGTTCTTTGGCTAGCCACTAGTCTCACCCTCGCTCTTGCGCGTCTTCTTATAGGTGAGTGCTCCAGCAATCACGCCTGCTGCAACCAGTGCAGCAGCGCCAGCGCCTACGTACTTTTCTAGCTCTTGGATACTAGCACCAACGTATGGAAGCTTCTCATAGAAGGGCTCCCAGCTATCAGTAAAGCCGGGCATTGTACAAGCTATACACACACCACCAGTCCTCGTTGGCCCACCGACACCGTTAACCCACCCAACCTTATTCCATGGGCAATGACTCCTTGGCCCTTTGCACCCAACAGCATAAAGGCACTGTGCTGTAGGTTCGCCTGGAGTCTTTCTAAAGTCGCCTTCAGCATACCATGCAGCTCTGGGGCATTGCTCGTGCACAGTGGGGCCAAAGATGTATTTTGGTCTCCAGTACTCATCGAGCTCTGGCAATGGTAGTAAGCCTTTAGCCCATAGTACAAGGTTAGCTAGTACACGTAGCTGAGCATTACCGTTCGCTGGGCAACCCGGCACTGCTACTGCTGGCCTACAATCTGGCTGGCCTGGCTTCTCAGGCTTACATTCACCATCGATAAACCGGCGGAAGGGCTCAGCTTCAGGTAATAGTCTTACAATACCCTTATGCCCCCTTAATGGGTCATCAAAGAACCCCACGCCTCCCGTAGGCGAGGCGCTCCAGCCTTTATCGAGCCACTGCTCAAACTCAGTATAACCATACTTTTTGAAGAAGTCAGTATCTATAATCCGGTTAGCAACTACGCCACCATAGCTAGCACAATTACCCATAGAGACTACAGCCACAGCACGCTTTAACAGTCTACGGAACCATTCGAGACATGAAATAATCTTCCCATTCTCCTCACCGATGTAGCAGAACAAGTCACTGCCAGGTGGCCCGCCGTGAGCCTCGTCTATGGGTATACTCCCCTCTAATACTAGAACATAGGGGTCCAACTTACCCTCTATAGCGCTGCGTAGTATGTCTAGAGCAGACTCACCCCACTCCGGCATCACGGTTTCGTGGAAAGGCAACTTTACTGTGCCAGGTCCTGCTAGGAAGCTTCGTCCACCAAGAACATCTATTACATCAGGCTCTGTTGATTGTATTAATGCAGTTGTATTGCCAGCACAATCTTGTGCTTCAAACCATACAATATTTATTTCTCCATTTTGTACTGTTTCCACAGCAGCTTTTACTACACGTGACCAATCAAGCATTGACAATATGCTTGTCGTACCAGCAATTCTTAGAAAATCTCTACGTGATAATTTAAAACCCACAGTTGCCACCTCACTATACAATACACATGAATAAAACTAAAAAATTATAATTTAACACACGTTTATTAAGACGAAATATTACACTATTAGCATCTTATCATATAGTAGGAACCCCTAATAATATATTTGCAATAATTAATAATAATAAATAAAACCAATAACACAGATAATTTACAAACATTTTATCTCTATATTCATTAATAGTTAACCAGTTAGGCAATATGCTACTGAACGTTCAGCTACTCATTAATTAAACTATTTACTTGTTAAAGGAGGTGGAGGTCTCATGCAATGAAGCTTGTTGACTCTTATATCTTCCTTGAGAAACTACGTGATTTTATGTACTCACTCCTTGAACAACGCGACAGACTACGAGAAGAGGGAAAAGAAGTCCTGCCCTTAAGGACTGCAACGCCTTTAGTGCGTTATGGGTTTATCTCAATGTTTAAAGGTGGAGTTATAATGGATGTTACTAACGAGGAACAAGCCAACATAGCAGAAGATGCTGGAGCAGTTGGCGTTATGGTCTTGGATAAGCTCCCATACGATGTAAGACGTGCTGGCGGCGTAGCTAGGACAGCAGATCTCAACACCATAAAGAATATAATGTCGACGATAACCATACCAGTATCAGCTAAGTGCAGAATAGGCCATTACTATGAGGCTAGGCTCCTAGAGGAAATAGGTGTTGACCTTATTGACGAAAGTGAAGTGCTCACTCCAGTTGACGAAAAGGCGCATATAAATAAGTGGGTGTTTAGCGTCCCTTTTGTCAATGGTGCTAGGAGTCTTCCAGAAGCTCTACGCCGCATAGGCGAAGGAGCATCCATGATACGTACTAAGGGAGAAGCGGGTACAGGCAATGTTGCTGAAGCTGTTAAGCATATGAAACTTGTAAACCGCGACATAGCTTTGCTCCGCAGCTACATAGAGTCTGGTGATGAAGAAGCTTTACGCATCTATGCTAGACAGAACAGCGTACCATACGAGCTTGTATTGCTAACTGCTCGTCTAGGCAGACTTCCTGTTGTAAATTTTGCTGCAGGGGGTATAGCTACACCTGCTGATGCAGCATTAATGATGTGGCTTGGCGCTGATGGCGTCTTTGTCGGCTCAGGTATCTTTAAGAGCCAGGATCCAGAGAATAGAGCTAAAGCAATAGTGTTAGCTACAGCATTCTGGGATGATCCAGAGACTGTTGCAGAAGCACAAGCCATGGTCTCTGAGAGGCATGCAATGATTGGTATAGATATTACTAAGCTTAAGCCAGAGGAGCTCCTCCAGGTAAGAGGTGAATAGCCTATGGTTCGTGTAGGTATTCTAGGGCTCCAAGGAGACGTTCTAGAGCATTACGAACTGCTCAAAGAGATCGAGGGCGTGGAACCAGTAATAGTTAAGGATGCTAGATCTCTAGCGCTTGTAGATGCTTTAGTAATACCTGGCGGTGAGTCAACAACTATTGGAAGACTTATCGAAATGAGAGGCCTTAGAGACTATATCATCGAGAGAGTAAGGAGTGGAATGCCTATACTGGGTACTTGTGCAGGCACAATACTATTAGCTACACGTGTTGAAGATAGAGAAGTTGGAGAGGTAAGGCAACCTCTTCTTAAAGTAATGGATATCCATGTGCTTAGGAACGCGTTTGGTAGACAAAAGGACTCGTTCGAAGCAGAGGTAGATATTGAAAGTATAGGTAGAGTTAAGGGAGCCTTCATACGTGCACCTATAATCAAAAAGGCTTGGGGTAAAGCTAAGATAATAGGCCGTATAAAACATCCTGTCCTTGGGAAAATTGGGGTGGCCGCAATACAAGACAACATGTTAGCTGTGGTGTTTCACCCAGAAATAACAGGTGATAATAAAGTACACTTATTCCTTATAGACATGGCTAAGGGAAGGATGTAGCCTTGAAAGCTAGTGTAAACAATGTAGACCGTGTTTTCTCTACATGCCTCTTCTGTGGTTATAAGAGCGAAGGCATCTATCTTAGATGCCCAAAGTGTGGTGGACTTACAAGTTTAGAATATAGTTACCTCAAGTGGAATATAGACCGTAAAGTGCCAAGTATGTGGAGGTACAGTAGTCTACTACCACGCTTAAAGACAAATGTGACACACGGTGAAGGTTTTACACCAATGAGAAGACTATCCAAGGATGTCTATGTAAAGCTTGAAGACCGCAATCCTACTGGGAGCTATGCAGATAGAGCATCATCTATAGTTGCAAGCTACATGGTCTCATACAATAAGAAGGAAAGTGTTACAGTGAATTATCTTGAAGACTTCACTTTGTCACTTACATACTACATACACAGATATGTGGATAGTATTAGAGTCTTAGTTGATGACCCTACACTTGTTAACCCTATCGAGATAGTCTTGCTGGAAAAACTGGGTGCAATAGTAGAGTTTAAGCAAGACAACAAAACAACCCATAGCCTACACTATATGAATTCTTTAACTATTGAAGGACTAAAAACTATAGCTTTTGAAATAATTGAAAGAAAGCCAAGAATAGAGCACATTGTTGTGCCAACAGTATCGGGCCTTCTCGCTTACTCAATAGTTAAGGGCCTCAGAGAGGCGAAGGAGGCGGGGATAAATCATTCATATAGTGTTGTAGCTGTGACTTTAGGGGACACTCATGCAACACTATTAAAGCATGCCGGAAATGACGTTAAAGTAGTAAAGGTCGAGTCAAGAGATGTTATTAAGAGTATGATTAAGCTTTCAAAGACGGGCATATGGGTTAAACCGTTATCAGCGGCGGCACTTGCAGAGGCAGAGAATAGGGGGAAGTCTATAGCCTTACTAACAAGCTCATTTCGTAAACCACTACTTTTGCCGCTAGGTAATGTTAACAAGGTATCAAGATTAGGTGAACAGATACTCAGTGTACTAAAGTCTTATGGTGAAGCCACAGCCTACGAGATATGGGAGCTTCTTGAAAAGAAACCTAGCCTAAGAGGAGTTTACAAGGCTCTACGAACACTAGAGCAATCTGGTAAAGTATGTATAAAATATAAAGTAAAAGGAGGTAGAAGAGTAAAGACTTACTCTATGTGTAAGGCATACTAAGCAGAAAGAGTTCTAGGACTTATTACATGACTATACTATTCTTGCTCTCTGAGAAGGGGTTTAATATCCTTTGACTTAAGCGAGTAGATAATCATTAGATAACCTTCTGGTGTAACTCCTACTCTACTATGAGTAAGTTCTACCTCAATGCCAAGTATCGTAGCTATACGTTCTTCTAAGTCTATTATCCTCCAAGTAGATATGGTTGATCCCTCTCTTCTCGGTCTTAAGATTACAACTATTCTTAGCTCTTCCACATCGCGTATAACGTCAACTGATTTTATAGTATAGTTCTTATCAAGGCTTGTCACAGCATCAATAACAATGGATTTTATAGGATCCTCCATGAGCCCCAATGGGTTCCTTTGTCTAGCCATGCTCCCAGCCGTTTCCTGCAGGAAGCTTAAATGGCTTCAAACCAGTCCTCTTTCTCGGCATATTTTTCGCGAAGCTTAGTAATTATCTTCTCACCCCTCTCACTAATAAGGATCATATCACCTTCAATCCTTACAAGTCCTTGTTGCTCTAACTCTCTAATAGCACGTACAATATATTCTTTATCGGCCTTAACTCTCTGCTCGAGAATGTCAAGTGGTACAGCCTGCTGCTTAACTAGGTTGAGAAGAACCCTACTCTTAACAACATCAACAGGTTCACCTGGCCCAGAAGCGCTTGGTGCAGTGACTTCCTCTTCGCTTGTTAGAGACTGTCCAGCCGATGCAGAAGAGACATAGCCGCCCCAGCCGCTAGCTCCTCCCCTGCCTACAATCGTTGTGGTGGCGGCATCCGGCACTGCTCTTCTGCTCTTTGGACTACTCCGACTACCATAAGTGATTAACACTACCAATATTATAAGCACAAAGAGTATAAATACTAGAACTAATATTATGTTGGTACCAGTTAGGATGGGCATACCGCTAAACCACTAAACACCATTCTTCATGTTAAGTATTATAGGATAGCTTGTATGGGCTAATAAGCTGATTGCTGTGACTAGCGCCGCAACCATCTTATGCTCCAGGCCAAGGCGACTATAGCAGCTATCGTGAGTACTGCATATATCCTTAACTGTTGCTCTTCAGCCAAGACTTCTGTAACTGTTAAATTCACAGCATTGCTTTTCACTTGGAGGCTAGGTAGGGAAGCCTGAATCTCATAGATACCCGGCTTTAGTGGTGCATTGAATGCTATTCTTGCACGCCCATTTACGAGTAAGCTACTAGCAACAGTCTCCCATACGCCATCCTTTGTTCTGGCAAGTAATACTACGGGGACAGACCCAGTCGGCTTAGGCACAACATTAACTATAGCTAATACAGGTTCTCCAGGCTGTGTAGTTGTGGTGTTAAGGGAGAGTGTTACATCATATATTACCTTTATCACTCTGACTTGCCTCTCGGCTGTGAGCCCCAGCTCGGAAATGTTCACTACTACTGTGTAGTTGCCAGGCTCTGTAGGGGCTGGCACAGTAGCCTCTCCACGGCCATCAGTTATCGGGAAAGTGCCAGATGCCACTGTTTTCTCTCCCCTTACGAGCATGTATGATGCCATAGTGTTTATCGGAGGCGTAATAGTCGCAATTAGTGTCATGTTTCGTGTTTCCCCTGCCTTAATTGTGTCTGGCTTGACTACGACGTCTACTTTAGGTTTGACTACTATAATGGAGAGATTCTTACTCTCAGCATAGCCATCGATATTGATAGTAACTGACACATGATATGTGCCAGGCTTAGATGGCGCTAGTAATGGAAGAGATGATGCCGGCGAAAACGACGAAAACGTTATAGATGTATTTAGCCATGAAGGCTGTGCTGTAACAGTATATCCATCTATGAGAGGTTCAATCTTCACTACAAGATTTACTGTTGTATTTGGAGCAGCTATCTTAGGCGAAACCCAAGCCTCTATACTCGGCTCCTCTCTAACTCTAACGACTACAACGTTACTGGCTACGCGGTACCATCCTATCCGGGTTATTACACGTATGCTATGCTCGCCATAACCTAGCTCTGAAGCTGGCATTGAAACTATGGCTTCACCATTGCAGATCTTAATAACAGTAATAGAGCGCCATGCACTAATATTTTTGTCCCATATTTCTAAGCGGGCAGGCATGCATACTGGAGTTGAAGGAGTCAATACGACTTTGAGTTCAATGTTTTCTCGAGGATAAACAGAAGTCTTTTCAGCAACAACTTGCAGGTTTGCAACCCCTATCATACTAATTATGGGGAGTACTTGAAAGTTTACAGTGTTACTGTAAATAGAGTACTCTACACCATAAACTCTTAACACTAGAACTGCACGTACACTGTACTTTGTTGGACGGGGAAGCCCAATTATAGGTGCTCTCCAGCAATATATAGCCTCTGTTGAGTTTTCATAAACAGCCATAGTATTCCACGAACCTTCACCTTCTTTTTTGACTTGCACAACCACTGCTGATGAAGCAAAATCCGGTATACCATAAGCTTGAACTTTGAAACATACATGCTGACCTTCAAGTATGGTCGTTGTATTTAGTGCTGAAAGACTGACTAGTACTCTAGGTAACACTACTAGCACTGCCGTAGCATGTTCCTGAACACGCTCTAACCCACTTACAGCCTCAACATTTATGTGCACATTATATACGCCTGGCCTTGTAGGTACAGGTATGTTGAGAGATGTAGTGGTATTTGACCCTTCGGGCAAATACTCGGTAATAAATCGCGATAAGACTGTAATGTTGTCAGTCTTTACTGTAAGAAATACATTGCCTACTGGTACCGAGCCAGTATTGGCTATAGCTACTTGAAGTACTTTATACGCATCATTCCCTATTATAGCTATGCTATATGGCAATTTTGTATCATTAAATTGCGTAAAGACTTGAAGAGCAGGCATAGCTTTTGTTATAGTCACCGGAATATAGACCTTAGCAGAAGCTACAACGGGACCACGATAGGCTTTGACATATATAGTCACAAGTGTAGGCTCCGTAGTAGCTTCAAGCTTTTCAACGACTACTGCTGGTATAATACCTTCAAGCTTTGTAACGCGTACAGTACTATTAGAGGAGATCAATCCTAGAATTGCAGAAGATACATTTATACCTTCAACATTTACTGTTACAGCTATAAACAAAGGCTCATCTGTTGTAGCATAAACTAGTTCAGCACGTAGACTCATCGAAACTTTGTTTTGAGCAGTAACGAGTACAGGATCTTGTATATTAAATAATATGACGTAAACGTCGTTCCCGATTCGCAACTCTACACTATGTGAACTTGTAGCGGGATAGGCGGTTGTTGATGCATATACTAGGATAGGCAGTAGTAGTATCAGTATTATTGGAAGACCACGGTATTTGGCTATCAAAAGTAGTCTCCCTAAGTACTCTAATATAATAGTATAGTTTTAATTTTTCTCAAGGACTTCAAAAGGTTACTCATTGTGACCTAAAGGAAGCTAAAACACTCGTTATGATGGAGGTAATATCATTGGTATTATTAGTGTTGATGCAAGTATACTCATGAGCTTTACTGCGACAGTAGTTATTATTGCGAGTATAGCAGCGTGAAGCACTGAGATCTCAAAGATGCTGCCTCGAACAAATGCTATTATGAGTGAATTTATTATAATAAGACTACCGAGAAACCCTGCTATGGTCCATCCTAGCACTGAAGGTGGAGGGAGAATAGGCATTATGGGTATATACGTTGTTGCCATTGGGGCTGTCTGGACTACAGCAGCCATCTCGCTATAGAATCTCGAGAATGCTACAACTATATTAACTATTGCAGCAGCAATAGCCGCAACAAGTCCTTGCATTAAATAGACTACAACTTCAAAAGTTCTACTGAGTCTCTCACGATCCCTCCTTATATCGTTAAGCCTTATGAGTGTATTGCTTAGTACCATACCGACCTCGGCCAGGTCACCGCCAGCATCGACAGCATCAACTACTATGTTTGAAGCATTTAGTATGTCCATACTCCCAGTTTCAGCGATAAAGTAGCGGAAAGCAACTTTAGGATCAACACCGTTCGTTATTCGTGCATGTAGCCTCCTAATGTATCCAGTTAGAGGACCATAGTCTGCGACAAGTATCGACTCTAATGCTGCTGCATAATTTGGTATAATGGAGAAGGTTAGGCCGAAGCTTCTCACAAATACTTGGTAAAACGAGTTTATCCTCTTTATGTACGACTCTACGCGTAGAGCCATAACTCCTGGTACTAATGCCGGGAGAGCTAGTGAAGGTATTGTGACCAGAGGGTCGCGGGTCGTATAATATGTTACTAGGCCTAGTATGGGCGATACTATGAGTGCAGCTGAGACTGCACGGCTTAGCTTTGCAAATGATGGGTTCACAACTTCTCTTGAACGGTATATGAGTGGGTCGCGTGGCGCAATAGCTTTTGCAACGACAACAAATGAGGCAAGAACAGCTACGATCATTACTAGAGAAACTATGAATATGCGTACATCCCTGCCCATAAACAATGCTAATAACGTGAAGGTAAGTAGTACGAATGCAGATGCGCTCATTAGTGTCGAGTATAAGCCAAGAAATATCCTTAGCAGGTCTATGGATCGCGAGTAACTGCTAAGAAATTGGCGCGTGGCCGTTGCGAGTTCTACGCGTAGAAACCTTGTGACATCTTCTCCTGTACGAAGGACTTCACCGAACCTTATTAGGAAGCCCCGGAAAAACTCGTTCTTGACTTCTCTCGCCACAATCCTTATTGCGCGTACAAAACCGTAGCCCCAGTCTACGGCTATCACAGCTATCCTACGTAGCAATGTCTGGTAAACGCCATACCCTCCAAGTAGTGTATTCAACTCGAAGAGCCTACGTCTTCCAGGCCTGCCAGTAGACACAGAGTACATGTGAGTGAGAAGATAGAGTAGCTCAAGAGTCATCTCTTGTTCTACTGATGTTCTCCTCATAATAGGTAGTAGAACACGCCAAAACCCAACAGCAAGAGGAACAAGAGAAAGCATAAGCGCGCCTGGTAGGCCACGCATAAAGTAAGCTACAACTGGCACTACAAACGAGCCGATGAGTATTGGATCCTTTAAGATTTGTAGCCGTGGCATATTGTGCAACCTAGCTGGGAACTGGCTATTTGACGAATTCGCCGCGCCTTATCTTCTTGAGGACATACTCTAGGGCTTCTATTATTGCATAGGGCTGCTCTTCTTTGGATGCTTTGCGTGCGAACTCTGTAGTTATTGAGTATATCCTTGCTAGTACCCTAAACAATGTGTAGTAGTGGAATACCTTCTTCTCTATCAGTGCCCTTATTATCTTAGCTCTTAGCTCAAGCTCTTCATATATGAGGAACATGTTTCTCCTCGATAAGCCCCTCTTAACACCTATCTTCTCTTCTAGTAGGTAGCTTGTACCACGTCCACGGAATGTAAATGTGTCACGCACTGGATCCCATGTGAAGATAGGGATGTATAGTATTGAGTCTGTGCGTGGGTCAAAGCCTAGGATTTCGTTTACGCTGAGAACTCTTCTCACTAGCACGCCTTCTCTGTATATAGCGCTTTGTATAACTACAAAGTTGAGGTTGTCCATCTGGGACTTGGGTACATTTATTGGCGGTGAAGTAAGCCTCTGTACGAGCCTCTCAACGCTTGCAGCATGGAATGTTGCTAGTACTGGGTGTCCTGTCTGCATTGCCTGGAATGCTATGTTGCCTTCTGCTCCACGAATCTCTCCAACAATAATGTAGTTTGGCCTCTGTCTAAGCGCAGCCTTTAGCAGGTCAAACATCGTGACGCTTGTCTCTGGGTTGCCTGTGTCCCGTGTTAGTTCTCTAACCCAGTTAGGGTGAGGTAATGTAAGCTCAGCAGTGTCCTCGATTGTAACTATCTTTGCTGTTGGATTAATGAAGGCTGTTATAGCGTTAAGTGTTGTAGTCTTGCCCGAAGCGGTTTCTCCCGATACGAAGCCGCTACTACCCTCTAGCAGTAGGATCCAGAGATAGGCTGCTACACGCTCGTCAAAAGTATTCCAGTTTACTAGCTGTGTAACGCTTAGCGGTATCTTAGCTACACGTCTTATAGTGAAGTTGCTACCTTGCAGGCTGACGTCCGAGCCGAAGACAATGTTTATACGGCTCCCATCAGGTAATGTGGCATCAACTATTGGGCGTGCGTGGCTTACAGGCTTGCCAATACGCTCGCTGAGTTCAATAATGAATCTGTCTAATTCTTCTGCAGTATTAAACTTGAGGTTTGTCTCAAGAGGCCCAAACACCTTGTGTACAATGTATATGTAGCCAACGCCTGGGCATGATATGTCTTCTATGTAGGGATCCTTGATAAGAGGCTCTAGAATCCCTAAGCCTGCCTTGTTACGTAGCAAGTAATAGATCATATTGTCATAGTGGCCACGATAAACGGGTACTCTTGCGAGTGTCTGTATTCGGGGGATGAGGGAGGCATAGTCTACTGGCACATCAACTATCTCTGTTACGAGCTTTACCTTGTCAAGAAGTATTCTCCTCCTCTCCTCAAGGTCTCGTGCAACATCACTTTCTGTTATTACTGTTGCAAGCTTCTCTTCTATAAGCATGAATAGTTCTGGGGGAGGAGGCTCTGGCTCTACTGCAACATACTTCCTATACCCTGACTCTGTGCCCTCCGGAGGCATATATACATGAATAAATATGCCGACCTCCTCGTCAACAATGTACATGACGTTAATAGTTGTAAGCCTGCGCAACTCTCGTGGGAGTTCTTTCCCATAATAAGACGGCCAGCCCAAGCGTGGTACAATTCTCTCCAGGTACCTAGCTAAATGGGGGAAACGCCTGCTAAGTCTGCGAAGCTCCTCAACCCCCTCGGACCTAGTGAGAGCCCGAAGAGCCATAACACACCGCCCCCGTAGAGGGTTTATGATTGCGCTATTACTATTGGTACAATCTTGATTCCAAACGCGGGGTCAACGTCGAAAGCGACTGTACCCTCTATAGGCTCTGGGGCCCCGCGAGCCTTCACTATTTGGAGTACTTTCACAGTCTTACCACCAACATTAGCTAATCCAAGTTTATAGTATACGTCACTTGAAGCTCTTAGTATTTTCGCGAGCTTTTCATCCATAATCTCGCTGTGCACTGTGACGACAATGGTTTTTCCGCGTGCAACAGCGAGGCGTGTTGCCTGGATAAACTTTGTTACATCATCGGCACCGACATAGCTTAAAAAGAGACTTAAAGAATCAATCATAATGATGTCGTATTGATCACTAGCAGAAGAAATAAACGTTACTAGTCTATCGAAGGCTGATTTCACAGTTGAAGAGTCTATAGGCATGGACTTACCATACAATGTGTATACTGTGAGGAGACCTTTTATGTAGAACTTTGTGAGGTCGATTGATATGAGCCGGGCCTGGTTTACAAAGATACTCGCTGTAGACTCTGTAGTAAAGACTACAACCCTGAAGCCAGAATTAAGGGCGCCAAACGCTATTTGTGCGACAAGTGTTGTCTTAGCAGTGCCATGCTCGCCCTCAATGACTATAAATGAGGGATGAGGTATCCCGCCTCCCAGCCTCCCATCAAGCTCCTCGTTCCCCGTAGAGAAAACGGAGATACCACGCCTACTCACAAGGCCTCACCCCATCTAGCTCTTATACTCGGCTCTCACACCATCACCTGTCACGAAAACTATGCCTAGACTCGAACATAGGCTTGGATCGAAATCTAGTAGCACAGTAACATTGGCCGACTCGCCGGGCTTCACAGAGGCTTTATCTACAGTTAGTGTATTAGCATCGTAGGAGTGTTCGGAAATAGCTATAACGTATCCAAGACTATCAATACACTTTACAGCCATGAATGTTCCTGGCTCGCGTAGTATTATAGTTGTCGAACCATTATTGGTGAGAACAATGTTTAGCTGTGTACCATTGATAGTAGTATTTGAGATTACTAGCCTGCTCTGAGATAAGTAGACAATTTTATCAGAAACACTCTTTAATGATGAAACATAAGAAGCAAAATACGTGTTCCACATGCTTGTAAATATCAAGACAGATGTAATTAATACAATGCCGCCTAACAGAGCACCAATAGCAGTTGATGCCATCAACGGGTCACCCATCGTAGCTCCATGTAAATGTGCCGCCTTCGGGTAAGCTGAGTACAAGCTTGTAAGGCGGAGTCAAGCTCGCAGGGGGGCATGCTATGAGTTTTAGGGTCTCAGCTCTATCCCATATCTTATTGGGTTTTTCTATGTCAACATAACTCCAGTATCCTGCACCAGGGTTGGATAGATTGTATCCAGCATAGGTGACTAAGTATGCTGAAGTTGTATTACCTATCATGACAGAAGAAGAACTAATATTGGCCAGAGGATATGAGCCAGTATTCTTAAGGTAGATATAGTGGCAGCCACTAGTAGAGTTAACGTAGGCATCTACAAACGTTATACTCGTCCCAACATACCGGGCTGCTCTAGCACCAGCCTCTCTAAATTCAGAGCCTAAGAGGCTAGCGCCGTAGAGTAATGCAGTAATTACGAGCATTGCGGCAGTAATAGTTGCAAGCAACATAAGCGCCTCTCCAATAGGGGCGCTCACGCCACGCACAACCTTAACCCTCCTGCCTGCTTGTCAGTAATGAGGCTACAACTGATACAATAGTCTGCTCGTCGATACCTCTCTCGCGAAGTCTTGCAATAGTCCGAGCAATAATGCTAAGCCTCTCAGCCTCCTTATCGCTCAAAACACCAGCATCCCTATAGTCTCGGATAAGCTGCTCAACAACGTCAAGACTAGTCCTCTTTAGGAGCTCAGTAAAAGTGTTGACTAAGTTAAGTAGCCTTTGAGAAGAGCTTGACGGAGTTGGAGTTGCTATAGGCTGAGACAACTGGGAGAGAGTGCTCTGAGCAGGAGGGAGAGAGGGGGTTGTTAGAGGGTTTGTGAGTTCTGATAAGGCCTCACGAAATTCAACAATGATATTCTCCATGCTCGAGACAAGGCTTTGCAGCTCTTTACGTAGCCTACCAATATTCTCTTCGATTCGATCAAGTCTCTCAACAAGAATTTTCGTATTCTCCTCAAAAGACGACCTTAAAGTTTCACCTACCTTTCCAACAACTCCTTCAATAATCTCATCAACAGGAATAGGCTGAGCCGCCTGCACCATGGAAGCAGCTGTTTCAGCCCCTACTTCCCCTGCTTCCTCTGTTTTGGCTGTGAGGGGGGCAGCCCTAACAATATCCTCACGGCTAACACCCTCTGCCTCAATCCCAGCTTCCTCGACGCTAGCGGCTTCCGATACACTGGACACTCTGCGCAACACTGGGTGTACCAGTAGTCGACAGATAAAGCAGTTGCAGCGCCAGCGAACCACAGTATATCACCGTGCACTGAAACAAGCTATATCCTACCGGCTTACCCTTTACCAGGTATATAGTGGGCTTCAAAACTTTAATTCCTTTCCTCACACGATTTAGGAACCTCCTACTAGAAAGTGTAATACCATAAGGGTAAGAACGAGTATATGAGCTTTGCCTAAGCAAAACTATCGTGAAGACCGTAGACTGGCAAGACCCACGACTAGCCAGTGTAAACCAATAAAAATCATTAAAACAGCAGAGACTAATAGCACGTAGAAAAGAGAACCCTCAACTACCAGTACTCCTCTAACAATCTGATTAGAAAGAACAATCCCAATTAGCAAAAGAACCAAGCCGATAACAGTGTATATGGCAACTAGAGCCTTGGCGCGATCTGTCAACTATTTCACCGTAAACACAACTCTACCATTACTAATCTTTGAGGGGTAGAGTTTGAACAAGTAGTGTTTACCCAAATAGTCTAAACCGATGCTAATACTCCCAATCTTATCGGCGTCAACAGGATAGGTAAGGATTGACAAATTTAAGCTTGTATTTGAAAATGAGACTATGACAATTGGCTTGTTAAGGGCATAAAAGTACTCAATATGACCTCTAAGCATCTCATCAACAAGACATAAGACAGTAGCACCATTAAGCCCGCAAGGCTTCAAACCCCTGTATAGTTTCTGCACAACATTACTACTAACATCAATATTCAAGACACCACTCTCATCAATATACACATAGAACTTGTACTCTACACCATTGTAGGTAAACTCTGCGGACTTAAAAGAATAAGCATCAACACAAACCCTACTCTCCTCTCCAAGAACAATAGAATCTTCCATAGTACATTCAACACTATAACTTTCTTTGGATCCAATGGCTACGTATACTCTCTTAATTTTAGTCATATCAGTAATTTTTGCAATAGACACGTTTAAGCGATAGAGCTTACCGGAAGCAAGCAGGCCTTCAGCCGACGTGACATCTATGCGTGCTTCGTGCTGATAATTAGGCTTGTAGGACTTTACGAAAAAGACAAAGGCACCTACAAAGGCTAAGAGTGTGACACTAAAGGCAAAAGCAACAATAATTTCATCAGAAACTATTCCACGGAAAAGTTTCCTATAGAATAAAAAATAGTTGTTGGGCATGTATTACACCCAAACAACCATATCGTTAATTAGAGTGTCTTTAGGTTTCTGGCTACTGACCAAGTACTAGGTCAATCCATGTGTATGTCAGTACTGGTGGGATACTATACCTTACTACTAGTGGCGAACCAATTGGCGGCTTAACCTCTATTTGAATCCAGCCATATGCCGGAAGTGCTGTCCCTGGTCTTACTACCAAATATACTATCTCACCAGGTTCTAGTAGTGAGTTCTTGTTTCCTGTTGAGGCCCAAGCAATTTTAGGCCCTGATGCAATCAAGGCTGATAGGTCACTAGTTGTTGCCAAAACTACCGTATCATTCTTCAAACTGGCATCTAATTCACCTTCAGAAGTCATTACTGTGACTGTAGTATTGGCTAAGTCTACAGGTGCAGCTCCGCCCGTGAGCTTTATTGGCAATACTACAACGTCAACAGTGCCAGCGGTAGTATCAACGTGTGCTAGTGCGTCTCCTGCTACGTCTATTGCTCTGGTTGCTGTGTCGTAGGCCTTTGCCATTACTTCTTTGCTTTTCTGTGCTGAGAACATACCCATGTTAATTGCTACGAATGCTAGTGCGCTTGCTACCAGTACGAAGGCTATGAGGACTATTGCTGCTTCTATGCCTACGATACCTCTGAGCTTAGCCATGAGGGCTCACCCTGTGTGAAGGGTTTGGTTCACCTTTCTTGTTTGGCCGTTGTCTACGTGTGGTGTGTTGTTCTTTTTAGGTGCTGAGTTTTTGTCGCCGAGTTGGCGAATATGAGTGGTATTATGGTTTTTCTTGGTGATTCTATTTTCTGGCGCGCAGTTCTACCTATATACCGCCTCCCAATACTATTATATTAGTATTGGTGTTGTGGTGCCCAGTATGAGTCATGGCTCTGGCAGTGCCTTTAGTGGTGCTGTTAAGGATTTTATGGAGTATATAGGCGTTCTACGTGAGATTGATTCAGTTATTGATCTTGCTCGTGGCTGGCTTCAGCTTAGTGTCCTTGTAGCTATCGGTGAGAGGAGTGTACGTGTTGATGAACTCGTGAGAGTTCTCGGCCAGCCTCGTAAGGCTGTTTTGGATGTGCTTCGTAAGATGAGGCTTAAGGGCCTTGTAGAGGTTCGTGATGGGTATTACATGCTTAGTAGTAGGGGTCTTCATGTGTATAAATTGTTGTCTAGTATAGTTAATCACGGAGGCTTCGAACGTAGAAGTGCTAGTGGACAGTCCTATGCCCGTGAAGCTACTGTTTATGACGTTGTTTCTAGTATTACTAGGTTTCTCTATCTCTATGAGGCTATTGTTGCATTGGGTTCGGCAAGGGGGTATGAGCTTTCTCTCGATACTCTTGCTTCAGTTGTGCGTATTGGAGAGAGACAGCTTGATGAGTACTTGAGTGTTTATGCAACGGGTTCTACTAGGATTTTTGAGCGCCGGGTTAAACGTTGTGGGTTAATTGCTAGGCGTGGTTGTGTTGTGTATAAGCTTACGCGTGAGGGGCTGATGGTGTTTCACCGTCTTCCAGAATATGTGCGCGTTCGTCGTTCCTGGGCTACTAGGGTCCTCGTGTTGCTTACGCGTGCTCTTCATCCGCGTATTGTATTGAAAAGGCTTACCTTATTCCTCTCGGTGGGATCTGCTATGACTATGTCTCTTGTAGCATTGTATCCGGAGCTTAGCCTTCTGCTTCTTGGCGGCTGGGTTCTTGTTGTGAGTTTTCTCGCATTGCTAGTTTCTCGGGGGCTTTAGCCCTTGATCTTTAGCGCTCTTCTTTTCTGTCTCTTCGTCTTGTAGGTTAAGGGTTATGTGTAGGCTTAATACTATAGTTTATGTGGGGTTTCTATGGCTGGTATGGATAGGCTAGTCGTATACTATGATGAGGTTTTCTACAAGCATAAGCCGTGGTTCTTTCACCCAGAAAGCCCCGAGAGGTTGAGGAGGGCTGTTGACAGCCTTAAGAAGAGTGGATTATGGAGTGTTGCCCAGGTTCTGCCTGCCCCAGTTGCTAGAGATAAGGGGTTGGCTCTACGTGTTCATGATGCCGGGTATGTTGAGGCTATTGAGAGGGCTTCGCGTAGTGGCAGAGTGATGTTTGATTCCGACACTTATGTAATGGAATATACCTATGATGCTGCTCTTGCAGTATTGGCTAGTGTCCGTGACGCTGTTGAGACTGCAACTAGGGAGAGAGGACTCATAGCTGTTGTCCTTGGAAGACCCCCGGGACACCATGCTGGCAGGAAGGGTGCTGCAATGGGTGCTCCCACACTGGGTTTCTGTGTATTTAATGGGTCTGCTCTTGCTTCTGTCCTCCTAGCAGATAAGGGTCACAGTGTCTTAGCTGTCGACTTTGATTTGCACCATGGAAATGGGACACAGGAAATCCTCTATTCCGAGCGTCGCGTATACCATGTTGATATACACCAGGACCCCTCTACTATATACCCTGGTACTGGGTGGCCCTGGCAGACCGGTGAAGGTCCTGGAAGGGGCACTAAGGTTAATGTTATTTTGCCTCCTGGTGCTGGCGACGATGTGTACAAAGACGCAGTTGATAAGTCCATAGAGGTTCTCAAAGGGCTTGGGCTTAGTAGTGTTGACTATATAGTGTTTAGTGCTGGGTTTGATGCTTATACTAGTGATGGTCTTGGGTTTTTGAGGGCTACAAGCGCTTCCTACTACTATGTTGGGAAAAGGTTTCTAGAAGCTTTCAATCCGAGAAGTGTTATAGTAGTGTTTGAGGGTGGGTATAGTGTTGGGCTTGAGCGTGGATTGCCAGCATTTCTAGCAGCATTATTGGGAGGTGATGACCCGGTAGGTGACAGAGAAACCACTAGTAGCGCATATATCTGGTCACAATACCGTGAGAATTTAGGAGTATTGCGTAAAGAGCTTGGTGTATAGCTGGGGTTTACATTCTGCCTTGTCTACCGCCAGGATCTTTGACGAGTATGCGTATAGGTATGATACATGGTATTCAAGGAATAAGGTAATAGCAAAAAATGAGCTCCGCGTCGTAGAGAGGCTTGTTTGTAGGAGTTGCTGGTGCATCGAGGTAGGCGTGGGTTCAGGGTATTTTGCATCAAGGCTCAGAGTATTCTTTGGAGTTGACCCATCTATCTCGATGCTCTATATTGCTCGTAGCCGGGGTGTCGAGGTTATTCAAGGTGTAGGAGAGAGTCTCCCTATACGCTCCGGATCTCTGGACTGTGCATTAATCATCGTTACATTGTGTTTTGCTGATGATCCAGCCGGGCTTATTCTCGAGGCTTCGAGGATTGTTAAGAGAAGGGGCAGTGTCATTGTGTGTATTGTGCCTAAGGACTCTGCTTGGGGAAGACACTACGTTAAGGAGGCGAGGAGGGGTCATCCGCTATACTCTTTTGCGCGCTTCTATAGTGTTAGAGAGGTAGAGCATCTCTTGGCCTCTAAGAGTCTTCGTGTAGTGCGTAAGCTTGCTACCTTGTCTTTTGGGCCTAATGAACCTCCGAGAGAAGAGGAGCCTAGTAGCGATGTTGAGGATAAGGGGTTTGTTTGTGTAGAGGCCATTAAGGAGGAGGGCTAGGTGGTGTTTCTTAGTAGTTGTCTTGCTAGCTCATGTGCTGTTAACACTTTGAATTTGTTCATGGCTAGGTAGTCTATCAGCTTCTCTAGGAGTGTAAGCGCCTTGTTTCCAGTGTTCATACTGATGTCTAGTCTTATTCCTACTCTCTCGACTCTAGTGTACTCCCATGGATGGCTGAAGTATACACGTATACTGCTCAAGTGCTTGTGTATACGTGCTTGTATTGGCCAGGGCAGTCTTAGTATTGATGATGTAACCGTCACTGGCACCTCTACTAGTGATCCTATGCGCGTTGGTTTGCGTATGAATGGTGGCTTGTAGGCTGCTAGGGAGGAGTCATAGGTGTAGCTGTTGTCTTCTAGGCATTTTAGGAGTGTGAGTGGTAGTTGTAGGTTTGGTGCACGAAAACCATAGACCTCGCCTACTACTTGGCGTGCTATATTTGTGGCTTTGGTTATAGTCTTGCAGGCTGTGTCGTGATCTAGCTTGTCTAGTCTCTCATGCTTGTAGCCGTGGACTCCTATCTCGTGGCCAGAGTCATAGAGTTCTCTTGCTTTGTCGGGGTAGCGTTTGAGGGCTTCGCCTGTAAAGAAGAATGTGGCCTTGACCTTTTTCTCTTCGAGAAACTGTACTATTCGTGGTAGTCCTTCCTCGACACCTCTCCACGTATTAGAGAATGGTGGGATGTCTTGCTCGACATCGAATGATAATACTGCTATTCTCTGCCGTTTCAAGGCCTTATTTTCCTCCAGGCCTTGTAGAGGAAGAACCTCCTGTCATCGCTACTATTGTCTAGTGCTAACTTGTAGGCGTCTATTATCTTGTGTATAACTGTGCCCCAGGAGAAATATTGTTGGACTCTCTTTACACCGTTTAGCCCTGCTTTCATGCGTCTATCTTCGTCCATGAGGAGGCTGGCTATAGCCTTGGAAGCCTCAATGAAGCTGCTAGCTATTGCACCAGCACCCGTTGACTCTACAATATCCACTACTCCGGAGCCCGTAAAGCCTACGACTACTCTCCCCGTGGCTACAGCTTCAAGAGCTGTAATAGAGAATGATTCGTATCTTGAGGGTATGAGGACTAGGTCACTAGCCCAGTAAATGTCTCGTAGCTCTTCCCGTGGCACAAACCCGGTCAGCTTCACAGTGTAGTCTGGAGGCCTAGAATACCTTGAAGCCTCTTCTTCAACTAGTCTTCTAAGCTCTCCGTCGCCTGCAATTATTAGTGTGATCTTTCTTTGCATATTAAGTGTTCTCCAGGCATTATAGACTATGCTGGGTGCCTTGTGTATCATTTTCCTTCTTGTAAATCTCCCTACGACGCCTACAACAAGTCTGTCTTTGCTGAGTCCTAGGCGCCTTCTAGCTTCATCTCTCTCGCGGGGCTCTGGTGGACGCCAAAAACTTGTATCTATGGCGTTCGGTATTAGGAGAACACGTGGGCTTGAACCGTTCCCTCCGAGGATCCTGATTGTGTCATTGTAGACTATACGGCTAACAGCAATGTAGACATCTATTCTCTTAAGCCAGTACCTTAATAACTTGAGGCCTAGACGAGCAAGCATGCTATCCCATGAGAATAGCGAGTGATTTGTCGCTACTACAGGTACTTCCCTAATTCCTCTTGAAAGATTAGCTACGGCTATAGCCAGAGGAGAATATATGCTGTGAATATGCGTTAAGTCATACTTTTCTCTTTTGTAGAGTTTATTTATGCTCCAAAGCATGCTTGGGCCAAGGCTTACGTGAAGCTTCCTCAGGTATATGAGGCCACGGAACCTGTGTACATTGTATGGGAGAACGATGTCTCTTATGGGTGTGTTATTGTACTTTCTATAATCATGAGTTATTATGTGTGGTTCATGCCCTAGCTTGAGGAGGTTAAGAGCTAGCTCGTGTATATGAGTCTCAATACCACCTATTTTCGGGTAGAACCAGTCAGATGCTATTGCAATCTTAAGCGTCTCCATGCTTGTCTTCCGCCCTCAATTAAGATTACTAAAGCCCCCAGCATAGTACCTAGCCCGTAGGATATAAGTCTCTCTATTAAAGTTGCAGCAACAGCTTTACTTGCAGGTAGCCCTAACGTTGTCAGTATTGCAGTAAGACCACCCTCTATGATCCCTAATCCTCCAGGCGTAAAAGCCAGAAGGCCTAGTGCGAGGTAGAGTATTGTTGCTGCTATGGCTCTACTGAAATCTATTTCGTAACCTAAGCCAGTTATTATACTATAGAGTCTTGCTGCATCTAGGACCCATACTGCTAGCCCTATGGATGTACATATAATGATGAGAAGTTTATCCTGTAGAATACTTTGCATTATATTTGAGGATTGGCTGTTACTGAGTATTTTTGCCTTATATTTTTCAGGTAGCTTTTCAGCGGCTTTTTGTATGAGCTTGTCCCAGTAGTGTCTAACGAGGATGAATCCTGTAATAGTTAAAAGTGCTAATATCAGTATAGCCCAGGCCTCTCTTGTTGTGAATAGCCCCAACGCGACAGCTAATAGTGCCAGAAGCGTTATACTTATTCCATCAGTTAGTCTTTCCGCAGCAATAGCACTGATGACAACTGCGAGAGGAGTATTTGGATAATGCGAGTATATATACGCTACACGTGCTGCCTCTCCGCCAGCCCTGGAGAAAGGAGTTAGATTATTCACAAGTATGGTTGCAAGATGCGCTTTAGCCGCATGCTGAGGCTTTATGCGGTATCCTAGACGCAAGAATATAATTACAATCCTAATCATGTACATTAGGATAGATACTAAGTAGAGAATAATTGCTATGAGAACATTCCTCGGCGAAGCTGAAAGAACAGCTTGGAAACCCTCACTAACCCAGTTAGGTAATAGGCTGTCTAGCAATTTGAAACCCTTCATAGGCAAAAATAGTGGTATGAGAAGAAGCTTATTCAGCCGTTTATGGTACAGTTTTTATTATTAGAGCTGTTGGTATGCCATCATGCAAGAATACGACAACTCTAGCTTCTATGTCTATACTTGCAAGTTTTTCTAAATCCTTTTTTATCGCGGTTAATCTTGTAACTTTAGAGTTTATATGCTCTGCCAATTCCTCAAAGTAGCTTAGCTCTGTTGCTGCTGAAGGGTTTACTGATAATGTTATTTTCTCAAGTTTAACTATGACTTCTCTAGCAGCCTCCTCTGCAGCTTTGCCCGTTATGCTTTCAATAAGTCTCTTTAATTTATCCTCGTGCTCTTTGCGTGCTCTGAGTTCCTCGATGACACGTAAGAGTTCTCCCAGCTTTTTCCTATACTCTGTTAGCTCGTTATCAACATACTTTATGACTTCTTGTATGTTGTTAAATACTCTAACGCCACTCTCCATAGTTGCACCCTCTATTAAGTCTAAGTCTTCGTGCCCTAGGAGAATTTGTGAGTAGAAGACGTATAAAAACGTCCCTGGGATGACTAGAACTCTTCCTCAGTAGCTAGCTTCTCTAGTATTCTCTTGAAGTATATTCTTGCAAAGACTAGTAGGACTGAAGCAAATATTATTGCAGATATTATGTTTAAGTACCTTTTTAGTATTGTAAATGGTCTAGGTTTTAGTATTATGCTTACTGTCGCGTCTCCAGTGACTGTGAATCCAGGCAATTGGTAGTCATCATACCCCCTTGCGGTTACTTGAATATTATAAGTGCCATAAGGTAGCATCAGAGCAGCAAGGCCGTCAACATCTGTTACCGAGGATGATGTATAAATGACATCTATTCCTTGCACGTTTACTGATGCTGCCTTAACACCATTACCTTCATCGTCTATGACTACAAGCTTTATAGTATACATTCTACGTTCTAAATTAACTACAGTACCATTGTCTTGGATGAGAATATCACGTTGAGTCTCTGTGTATATCTTCTTGGTCTCCGGTTTAATGCTGAGCTTTGACCCCTTCAGGAGTACTGGTATTCTTATGACTATCCTACGTGGAGACTTTGTCACTTTCTTATAAAATGCTCCATCAAGATATATTGTGACGTTATCCATTATGCCTCCATTAGGCACAAAAGGATCTACAAGTATTATAGATATGAACTCGCGCAGCTTCTTCACTACTATGCTGAGTCTTGTGTTCTTATATACGCTAATCTTGGTAGTCTTATTCTCGTAGAGCCTAATATTAGTCATGTTTATTGGCGAAGGATCAATTATCACTATGTATTCGCCA
>JALTZF010000118.1 GCA_027046265.1 Pyrodictiaceae archaeon | reverse complement strand
CAAGTGATGAAAGAGGCATAGATACTATAAGGACTAAAGTTAAAGAGTTTGCTAGGAGTCGTACGCCACCAGAAATTCCGTTTAAGATAGTCCTCTTGGACGAAGCAGACAATATGACGGCTGATGCACAGCAAGCCCTGCGCAGGCTCATGGAGATGTACACAGCTAATACTCGTTTTATACTCATAGCGAACTTTCCAAGTAAGATAATTGAGCCTATACAATCGCGTTGTGCCCTATTTAGGTTTACTCCATTAAATAAAGACGATGTCATAGCTAGGCTTAAGTGGATATGTGAACAAGAAGACTGCAAGTATACTGTAGAAGGTCTTGAAACTATCTATGAAGTTAGCGAGGGTGATATGAGAAGGGCTATTAACATCTTACAAGCAGCTGCGGCGCTGGGGACCGTTACGCCAGAGATTGTGTATAAGGTTGTTGGGCTTGCTCATCCAAAGGAAGTTCGTGAGGTTATAACATTAGCTCTTGAAGGAGAATTTATGCGTGCACGTGAGAAATTGAGGAGCTTGATTATAAGTTACGGGCTTAGTGGTACAGATGTAGTTAAGCAGATACACAGAGAAATCTTTAGTCCGGAACTTAAAATACCTGACGAGTTGCGTGTATTGATAGCAGACTATACTGGAGAGATACAGTACAGGCTTGTCGAGGGTGCTGACGACGAGATTCAACTAAATGCGTTCATAGCTTGGCTCACGTTGCTAGGCCAAAAGTTGCGGGCAAGCCGCTAATTAGACTATTGTATTGTGTTCGGTTTTAAAGTATTTTTGATGTTCAATTATTGAGGTGCTTGAAGTGTCTTTAGCGCGCATTCCATGGGTTATAAAGTATAGGCCTAAAAGAGTAGAAGAGGTAGTTAATCAAGAACAAGCTAAGAGGGTATTCTTATCCTGGCTCCGTCAGTGGCTTAGTGGTAAGCCTCCTGAGAAGAAAGCAGCACTATTCTATGGACCTGCTGGCGTAGGGAAGACTAGTTTAGTTGAAGCAGCCGCACATGAGTATAAGCTTGAGCTTATAGAGATGAATGCTTCAGACTTTAGGCGTAGAGAAGATATTGAGAGAATAGCGAAAATCGCTGCTACACAATCTAGCCTCTTTGGCAGAAAAAAGATCATCTTACTAGACGAGGTTGACGGTATATCTGGTACTGCTGATCGTGGTGGATTAGACGCTATTCTTGAGCTTATAAATAATACAAGACATCCCATAGTGATGACCGCTAATGACCCATGGGATCAGAAGTTAAAGCCTTTAAGAGATGCGTCACTAATGATTGCATTTAATAGGCTTAGTGAAAGAGATGTTGTAACTGCACTAAAAAGGATATGTGAAGCAGAGAAGATAGAGTGTGAACGTGATGCATTAAAGTACATTGCTCAGAGGTCAGAAGGAGATTTACGATCTGCTATAAACGATTTACAGTCAATAGCAGAGGGTTATGGGAAAGTTACATTAGATCTTGCCAGAAGTCTTGTAGTGAGTAGAGACAGACAATACACACCATGGGAAATGCTTCGAAACCTCTTTATGTCGAAATACGCATGGCAAGCAAAGAGAGCAATAACGCACACTGACTTGGATTATGAAACTATCCTCCAGTGGATAAACGAAAATATCCCAGTCCAGTATAGTGATCCATCCGATATATGGCATGCATACGAGGCTCTCGCACGAGCTGATATAATGTTAGCACGTATAAAGAGGACTATGTCATGGGATCTATTATCATATGTTTTTGATCTTGCCGGGCCTGGTGTTGCTTTATCCAGAAAGAGGAGCAAGTTTAGATGGGCTAAATACCAGTTTCCACAGAAGATCTTGATGTTGGCTAGAACAAAAGAGGCACGAGAAATACGTAATGCTATAGCTGAGGCTGTAGGTAAGAGGGTACTTGTTTCAAAGAAGAAGTTTCTCTCTGACGTATTACCTTTCATGAAGATATTATTTGAGGAGAGACCAGACTACGCTGCTCGCATAGCTATAGCTTATAATTTGACAGACAAC
>JALTZF010000117.1:1453-9819 GCA_027046265.1 Pyrodictiaceae archaeon | reverse complement strand
GTAATAGTACTTGTTGCTGGTGCGGCACTAGCAGTGCTAGCAAAGTACCGCCCAGACATTATACCTTCACGAGACTAATCTCATGGAATAATGGTTTTTTATAGTTTTCAAAAAGCCAGGTCTTCATCTCCCCTATAATACGCATACTTCTCTTTACACACGGCCTTCTCTTGCCGGCGAAATAGCCTCAATAAGGATTATAAAGAAGAAGACGCTTAGTCGCATTCTCCCCCTCCTTTTACATGTTGCTTCGCCGTAGAAGCCTTCCACTCATAACTTCTGTTGGCTCTCCCTCTTCTACTGCTACAGTGCCATTGACAACAACGTACTCGATTCCCTTAGGGTAGTTATGGGGGTTTTCGAATGTCGCAGTGTCATGTATGTGGTAGTAGTCAAACACTACTATGTCAGCCTTCATGCCCGGCCTTATTACTCCTCTATCCCATAGCCTGAGCTTTCGTGCAGGTAGACTAGTCATCTTCCTAATTGCCTCTGGTAGAGTGACTATCTTTAGCTCTCTCACGTATCGCGCTATGACGCGTGGGAATGTACCATAACTCCTTGGGTGAGGCCTGCCTTTACCGTAGCGTTGTACAGAGCCATCACTGCCAATTGCTACTAATGGTGAGCCTATAGCGTCAATGACGTCTTCCTCACGTAGTGTATGGTATATTGCGGCAGTCCGCCCTCCATCATCTACTAGTAGTCTCACAATGGCCTCTACAGGGTCTACACCCCACTCCTTTGCTATCTCCTCAACGCTCTTCCCCTCGACCTCTGGATGAGTCATTGATAGGGCTATTGTTACTTGATCCCACTCTATGATCCTCCCTGTAAACTTCCAGGCCTCCTCCATTTCTCTACGTAGCTTATCTAGGGACTCTATCTTGGCTAGCCTCTCAGCAAGCTTAGAAGCCCCTCCCTCCCTCATATATGGCGGTAAGAGTATGGATAGTGAAGTTGACGTGGCTGTGTAGGGATAAGCATCTGCTGACACATCATAGCCTAGCGAAACATAGTACTCTATGAGTTGTAGGGCTTTCCGCACTAGGCCCCAAGCAGGCTTTCCAACAGCTTTGAGGTGCGAGATCTCTACTGGGCACCCAGACTCCAACCCTATTGTCACAGCCTCGATAATAGAGTCTAGTAGTTTTATGCCCTCATTCCTCATATGTGTAGTGTATATGCCACCATACCGTGCCACTACGCGGCATAACTCAATGATCTCACTTGTATCAGCATAGTCCTGCGGGGTGTATATCAGTCCTGTTGATAGACCAAAAGCACCAGCCTTCATGGCCTCTTCTACAGCTTGCTTCATCTCTTCTAACTGTTTCTCAGTAGGCTTCACGTCCTCAAAGCCTAAAACAGAGCTTCGGATAGCACCAAAACCCACTAGGGGTACAACATTAACCTTCTTGGGTGTAGAGTCTAGTCTCTCAAGGTACTCACCAAAACTCTTCCAGTCAATACTCACCTCGGGATATAGGGTCCGATACCTCTCAACAAGCTCTCTATTCTTCTCAGACAGGGGGGCAGGTGATGAGCCGCAATTGCCTATGACTAGTGTAGTGACCCCCTGCAGTATGTAGTTGTCTGCTGTAGGTATAGCAAGAAGTGAAATGTCGCTATGGTTGTGTATGTCTATAAAGCCAGGAGCAACATAGAGGCCTGAAGCATCAATAACTTTCCCAGCCTTGGCTCCAGAGAGGTCTCCTATCTTAACTATAGTATCGCCTCTGACTCCAACATCGGCACGGAAAGGCGGTGACCCGGTTCCATCTAGTATTATGCCGTTCTTTATAATCAAGTCATACTCCAAGGTTAGCACACCCAAAAATAACTATCACTTATACACTAACAGTGGGCCCGGTAACTTTAGTTTTTAACGTCGATTAAACAGTGTAAAGAAGTGCTGCAAAAGCTTGAGAAGGAGTCTTCTTGGTAGACAATGGTCTTATTCTCTTAATCATGTGATATGGGTAATCTAGGGTAATTCAATTATAGGCTTAAATATAACTAGTAAATTGAGTACAACTCTTAAGGGAACTGTGTGAGTGTCATTGCCTCGGAGAACTATGGACTGGCTTAGGCAAGCCAAGCGCAATTTGCTTTCAGCTAGAGCAAACATGGAGTATGGACTATACGAAGAAGTATGCTTTGAGTCTCATCAAGCCGCTGAAAAAGCTCTAAAGGCGTTACTACAATCTCTTGGTATTGAACGGCGTGGACACGCTCTTGTCTTTCTCCTACGTGAAGCAGACAAGACTGGTATAATACAAGGAGTTCCCCAGAATGTAAGGACGTGTGTTTTAAGGTTAGATAAACACTATATACCTTCAAGATACCCAGATGTATATGATGAAGGGGCTCCCGCTGATTACTACTCCGAGAGTGACGCAGAAGAGTGCTTAAAATGTGCTGAAGAGGTTGTGGAGTGGGTTGCTAGACTCATTAAAGTATCTTTGCAAGAAATATGAGAGTATCAGACCTAAGCTAGTAATCCTCTTTGGATCGAGGGCACGCGGCGACTTCTTAGAGTATAGTGATGTAGATGTTTTAGTTGTTGCAGACATGCTACCTAAAGATCCTCGTAAAGCTTTCGAAGAACTATATGACCCTAATGAACCACACATAATGCCTATAGGCATGAATACCGAAGTTTTTCTCAAAAAGCTTCAAGAGGGCTCTACCTTTATTCTCGAAATAATTGAAGATGGTAGGATTTTATGTGGAGAAGAAGAGTTCATCAACTACGTACTATCGGTATTTCGTAGAATAAGAAGGCTATACGAGAGAAGGGGGCGTGCATGGATTAGGGCTACCTAGTGGTAATAAGGGGTTTGTTAAGGTGTAAAAATTGGTACAACTAGATGATAACTGTGTTATTGGTTGTTGCTTGACTGTCTTGTCCTTGCAAATTCTATAATTGTTAAGGCTACGTGTTTCATGCTTTTAACGAAGTCTTCTATTCTAATATTCTCGTTTGGAGCGTGTACTCTTGAGTCGTAGTGGCCTACACCTGCTCCTGTTAATGGTGTACCAACATAGTTTGCTATGTAGTAGTATGGCCCCGAACCAGCTGATAGTGGTATGAGTTGTGGCCTTGTACCATAGACTTTCTCAGCGGTCTTAGCTGATGCCTTCACTATGTCCTCGCTCGGCTTAGTGTAGCCTGCAGGATACATGGCGCCATGGACTATTACCTCAGCGTCTCCTAGGCCTTTCTCTTCTAGGAATTTTTTGAAGAGCTTGAAGAGCCTCTCTGGGTCTTGGCCTGGCACGGGGCGTATATCTATCTTTGCGCCGGCTATTGAGGGTATAACAGTCTTAGAGCCTTTACCGATGTAGCCCGCGTATAGGCCTGAAACATTTATTGAGGGCATTAGGTAGAGGTGTTTTAGTGCTTCAAGACCCTCTAAGCCCATGTTGAACCTCTCTATCCCAAGCTGCTTCTTCATCTCTTCAAGATCCTCAGCATCTATGTCTTTGAGTAGCTCAACAGCCTCTGGGCCAAGATCAATCATCCCATCATAAAGCCAGTTGACTAATATTCTACCATCCTCATCCTTTATTGATGATAGAAGCTTCACAAGCCTCCAGACAGGGTTAGGCACTAGTGGAGCCGAACCACTGTGAACATCCCTATTTGCTCCACGTACAATCACTTCAACGTAGAGCATCCCCTTGAAGCCTAGTGGTATTATTAGGCGCCCCTTACGGCTAACATATCCTGTCTCCCAGAACCCACCATCAGCTCTAAGCCAGTCTCTAAGCTCCTCGACTGCCTTGGGGAGTGTAGGGGATCCTATCTCCTCTTCTCCTTCAATAATCCACTTAATCTTAACCCCCAACTCGTCAAGGTAGGGTGCGAGAGCCTCTACAGCTGCAAGCCTAGCAACAATATTGCCCTTATTATCTGCTACACCACGCCCATAAAGCTTGCCATCACGCTCAACAAGCTCGAATGGGTTAGACTCCCAGAGCTCAAGAGGCTCAGGTGGCTGTACATCGTAGTGGTTGTAGATTAGCACTGTTATGGGGCCATCTCCAAGCTCGCCTACTACTATGGGATGACCACCGTAGCTCCTCACTTCTGTGCGGAAACCAGCATTAGATAGTATTGATGAGACTAGCTGTGCTCCCTTCATCATCTCACTACTGCTACGCTGAGCTGAGACAGTGTCAACAGCTACAAGCTCGCCAAGAACACGGATGTAGTCACGGTACCTGCTCTCTATGAAGCTAAGGGCTTTAGACTCAACTTCTTCAAACACTCTTACCCACCAATCAAGCTTGTTCAACTAGACTACAATTATACCAGGAGAAATAAACTCTCTACCACACAGAAACTAGAATGTACCGGATAGGTTAACAATGGCTTGTATCCGGCGCAACATCCATCTTTTAACCCTTCACTACACATTTACTAGGTGCAGGTGAATCGTGGGCCTTGAGCAAGCTCCTCAGCCCTGAAGACATTGCAAAGTTGACCCTATTATCAAGCCCAGCACTCAACCCTAAGAAGAAGCTGGTAGCCTTCCTCGTAACAAAGATGAACCTAGACAAGGACAAGTACGAGTCAGCTGTCTGGATCTACGACCTAGAGAGCAACGAGGCCTACCCCTTCACTGGCGGCCCCGATGACTCATGCCCGAAGTGGAGTCCAGACGGTGAGAAGCTAGCATTTGTCTCTAAGAGGGGGCTAGAGGAGGGGGATAAGGGTGCAAGCCTCTACATAGCATCGCTCGGGTCTAGGGAGCCCTGGAAGCTCGCATACTTCAAGGGAGGCATTGTTGGGTATGAATGGTCTCCCGATTCTTCTAGGATAGCTGTAGTGTCTAAGGTTGGTGAGCCTCATGAGGATGTGAAGGTGATAGATAGGATTCCAATATGGAGGAATGGCGAGGGATTCACCTACAATGTGAGAAAACACGTGTTCCTTATAGACTCTTCGAGTGGCTACACTGTTCAGCTCACAGAAGGAGACATAGATGTAGGTGTTGTCGCATGGAGTCCTGACGGGAGAAAACTGGCTTACACAGCTTCGGTAGAAGAATTGAAGCCCTACGAGACGCGAGTATACATACACGATACCGTGACGGGGGAGAGGCCTGAGCTACCGCTCAGAGGCTTCAGCATAGTTGCACTGGCATGGAGCCCTAGTGGGGATCAGTTAGTGTTTATAGGCAGGAATGTCGAGCAGGGCCGGGGCTTCGCCTCCCACAATCGTGTCTACTTGTACGACCTAGAGACGGGGATGCTTAGAGTACTGACAGAGGGCCTAGACCGTAACACGTTGAACACTCTGGGAAGCGATAGCCGGTGGAAGAGCTGTTCACCACTCCTCAAATGGCCTCCTGGGAGCGGCAAGTTGTTCTTCTTTGTCTCTGATGCTGGCAAAGTATCACTCTACACTACAACACTAGAAGGTGATACAAGCATTTATCTCCGACTAGAAGACAGGAGCATTGACGAGTTTGACGTAGACCCGGATGGCAGGCTTGTAGTGTTCACAGCTATGAGCCCTGTTGAGCCTCGAGAACTCTACGTTGCAGAAGATGGGAGAGTAGAGAAGCTCACAGGATTCAATGAAGCCTTCACTAGAGAGTATACACTTACGAGGCCAGAGCACTTCAGGTTTAAGGCAAGCGATGGCGCCATGATTGATGGCTGGATACTCTGGCCTCCCAAAGAGGCCCTGGAGAGCAGCGGGAGGATGCCGTGGATACTCTACATCCATGGCGGGCCCAAGATGATGTATGGTGATGGGTTCTACTATGAGTTCCACCTACTAGCACACAAGGGCTTCGCTGTAGTCTACACTAACCCGCGCGGAAGCGATGGCTACACAGAAGAGTTCGCGGATATACGCTGCAGGTACGGTGAACGCGACTACCAAGACCTGATGGAGGCAGTTGACTACGTCCTAGAAAGGTATGGGGACAAGCTAGACCCAGAACGTGCAGGAGTAGCAGGTGGAAGCTATGGTGGATTCATGACGAACTGGGTCATAACCCACACAGACCGGTTCAAGGCAGCAGTAACACAGCGCTCTATAAGTGACTGGATAAGCAAGTTTGGAACTACAGACATAGGCTTCTACTACAATGCAGCAATGATAGGCTGCGGAGAACCTCCATGGAGGAATGTGAAGGCATACCTAGAGAAGAGCCCACTAATGCACGTAGAGAGGGCAAAGACGCCAACACTAATCATACACAGCACCGAAGACTACCGCTGCTGGCTAGACCAAGCAATAGAGTTCTTCACAGCACTAAGACTAAACAATGTGAAGTCACGCCTAGTACTCTTCCCAGGAGAAAACCACGACCTCAGCAGAAGCGGGAAACCAAAACACAGAGTGGAAAGACTCAAGCATATAGTAGAATGGTTCATAGAACACCTAAAAGAGCACAAGAAAGAGGAGAAGTCAAACACCAAGAAAGTGGGATAACTATTCAGTTAAGCATACGACTCCATTGTAACACTAATACCATAATAGGCTGTTGGGTAGCAAGAAATGAGAGGTTGCGTGCTAAGCCTAGCTAGGAGAAGACGTAGTGTCAGAGAATACAATCCAGAACCCATAGACTTGAGAGATGTTCTCTACGCTATACAAGTAGCTTTAGAGGCTCCTTCTGGCGCAAACCGCCAGCCATGGATATTCATAGTAATAGATGACGAAGAGACTAAGAGAAAGCTTAGAGACGAGTGTGAGAAGTGGGAGAAAAAGCTCCACGAGAGCACGGCTATCCCCGAATGGTTTAGGAGCTGGCTCAAGAAGAGAGGCATAACTTGGAGGAAAAGGTTTCTCACAGACGCACCAATACTAGTAGCTGTCTTAGCATACAAGAAGGCTCCTTATGCGCGTGAAAGCACATGGCTAGCCATAGGCTACCTCCTATTAGCATTAGAAGAGAGGGGCCTAGCATCGCTCACTTACACACCCTCAAACCCGCGTGCAGTTGCTAGAATGCTAGGTGTACCAGACGATTACACACTGGAAGCGATAATACCAGTGGGGAAACCAGCGGTGGAGAAGGAGAAAGAACCACGGCATACTGTGAGGGAAAAAGTCTACTATAACGCTTGGGGGAAAGCACTACCCTCAGTACTTATTATGCCTCACTAACATAAGCCTTTTATCTTAGCTTTAGCTCTCTCACTAGCTCCTCAACTTTCTCTCTACCATTACCAAGCAAGGGTCTGCCATGGCTTGGGAGTATGTGGTTAAAGTTGTAGGCGAGAAGGCTCTTTATGGCTAATCTGTTCGCTTGTGGATCCATTGAGTATCTTTGAGGTATCTCGTGAAGCGAACCATTTTCTTCGTAAACTAAATCTCCCACAAAGAGAGAATTCTTATTTTCTAATAGGAGAGCAATATGTCCTGGTGTATGTCCTGGTGTGTGGATAACGAGTAATCCTTCAATCTGCTGGCTATGTTCAAGAAGAATAGTAGGTTTTATACCTGTACGCTTTTCTATAAGTTGAGCTTCATCTTTGTGTGATGCTATTTTTGCATTGGTGTGTTTATGTAGCACCTTAAGGCCTCCTGTATGGTCTAAATGGTGGTGTGTGATAATTATTAAATCTAAGTCTTCTGGTCTAAGATTAAGGCTTTCTAAGTAGTTGATAATGGGTTCTCCAGTTAGCCCTGTATCAATTAGTATGAGCTTATTCTCTAGATGGAGAAGATACATGTTAACGTATTCTTCACGGATAAGGTGTATTCCAGGAAGGATCTCCATAATTCCCTTCCTCGCCATACATTAGGAACTGGCTTTTGAGAATAAAAACAGTTTTACTTTTGAGTGAATCTCCGATTTTGTACCTTATTTTCTTCTCCACATACTATTACAGTATATCAGGTCTACAAATTTTGTTGTTTTGTTAGCCTCTCATGGTTCTATTGTAGAGTTCTAATATATGTTCCATTTCAGCTTGTATTCTTGTTAATTTATACCATCCTCTCTTGAAGGCTGCCCAGTCAGGACCGTTCATTGCTGCCGCGTAGCGTATCGAGTTTGCATTAAAGAGCCATGATTCAATCCATAACCTCTCAATATATTCGTCAAAAGGATTATCGTTTGTTGGTAAGCCTTTTGCTGCTCCAAGGTTCCATGCTTCTAGAAGAAGTTTTGTTGTGACTTGAATAGCTTTATTTGTTTCTTCTGTAACTTCTTCAAACCATTGTATTCTTGATGACGCGTAGTCTCTGCTATGACAGGAACTACATGTTCTTATCATTTGTTCTCTTCTTCTAGCCATTTCCTCTTCATTAATAACATATCTGGAGGCTGGCTCGCCAGTAGTCAGACTATATGGGAGTGGTTGACCCTCCTCATTTCTTATTTTCCAAGTTT
>JALTZF010000117.1:0-1443 GCA_027046265.1 Pyrodictiaceae archaeon | reverse complement strand
CCGAAGAGCCTAATCCAGATTCTAGTGTCTGGGTTGTGTGTTCTATTGGCTATTATTTCACCTTCAGGTGTTGTTAGAAGAGAGAAGTGGCATACAGCACAAGTTGGCGCCCTAAAGTCTCTCCCTGGAACCCAGGGGACTGCTGTCATGTTGTATGTTTTCCACTCACTAAGGAATATGTTGCCGTGCTTAGATTCTTTCCATACTTCAAAAGCGGGTACATCAGGATCTAAGTGGCATTGGCTGCACGTGTAAGGGCTTCTGGCTACTTTAATGCTAAAACTGTGTCGTGGATGGCAGGCTGTGCATGCTCCCTTAGTGCCGTCGGGGTTAATCCTGCCAACACCATGGTTCGGCCATCCAGTGTATATGGGTTCTACCAGTGTATAAGTTCCAGCAAAAGTCCCTATGGTAACTGTTTTAGTGCCCTTAAATTCCACTTTTGTTCCATGACATGCGAGGCAGGAACTCTCAAAAGCTCTTGTACCACCTACATTTATGTCATCATATATAAGATTTATCGATGAATTAACGAGCTTCATGTATAACGGGTTCTCCACTAATATATAGTAGGCGTTAGCTTTTACGCTTTCACTATATTCTTTAACTTCCCTGGCATGACACAACTCACAGTCTTGAGGCGTTACTATTACATGTATTCTAAACCCAAAATGATTTATGGTGTCAGGATGCCTATCTGGGTTTGCGCCGTGGCATTCATAGCATCCAATAACGTGAGTCAAGTATCTTTCGGGTGGCTTAGAAGAAATTCTCCGCTCTAATTCAGGTTTACTGAGTGCTTCACCTGGTGTTATATGTGCATGTCTGCTTGTAAGCCAGTCAGCTACTATGCCTGGGGTCACCCTAACATGGCAACTCAGACAAACCTGTGTCTCCTGTGAAATTTTTGGTCTAAGTGCCTCTACCTCTTTGCTTACCTCTACAATTTTAGGCTTAGCCTCTAGTCGTAACACTTTAGTTACGGTAGATGTAATTGTCTCAAGTTTTTCTATAGTCTTAGTTGATGCTACTGTTTTGAGAATTGTTGACAACTGTCTCTCTGTAAGCGTCTCTGTAAGTGTTTTAGTTGTAGTTGTTGTTAGTATTGAAGTAGAAACGACTGTTGTAGTTGTAATTGTCGGCCGTCGTAGTACATAGAATCCCGCAACCACAATTATTGCCAAGACAACTATCGATACTATAGTGAGCCTAACATCCACACCTTACACCATAATACAAGCTGAGGAACTCAATAATTTTAAAATTACTAACGTGTCCAATGTCAATTAAATATTATAGAGTATGTAAGAATTGTAGTGAGTGTAGAAGTAATGGCTATCAAAAATATAATTACTAGTGTTCATACCATGAATAGCAATTATTGCCTCTCTGCTTAAATAGCAAATTGCATCCCTGCGCTTGACGATCATGATATTATCTCAA
>JALTZF010000116.1 GCA_027046265.1 Pyrodictiaceae archaeon | reverse complement strand
GGAGACGCAGAACATCGAGAACTAGTTTAACAGCAACTACTGCCAGCCGAAGTCTTGTAGAAGTTAGCGAGGCTGATGTAAGCTTCCGTAGTATGACACCTTCACAGTTCTTCTACGAGTACCGTGAGGTCGCAGGATTTGGTAGTCCCTCACGTGCTCTTTACCAGACTGTACGTGAGCTTGTAGAGAACGCTCTTGACGCAACAGATGTGCATGGAATACTTCCAGATGTATATGTAGCCGTAGAAAGGCTCCCCGAGAACTCCAACTACTACCGTGTAACTGTAGAGGATAACGGTATAGGCATAGATCCTAAGCACGTGCCTTACGCTTTTGGGCAAGTACTATATAGCTCAAAGTATAGGCTACGCCAGGCACGTGGACGCTTTGGTCTAGGCGCAAAAATGGCTATACTCTATGGCCAGATAAAGACTGGGAGGCCAGTCGAGGTATACACTTCGCCTCTTAGGTCACGCAAAGTCTACTTCTTTCGAATAATGATTGACATAGAGAAGAATCAGCCCATAGTCTTAACACGAGGTGAATTCCCGAATCCTTCAAGATGGCATGGTACACGGGTTAGTGTTGTAATAGAGGGTGACTGGTCGCGTGCAAGACACAGAGTATACATGTACATGCAGAGAACTGCTATTGCCGCGCCTTACGCTAACATAACATTTGTTGACCCAGATGGAAATATAACTATCTACAGTAGAAAAATAAGGAAGCTACCGCCAAAACCTAAGGAGGTAAAACCACATCCACACGGAGTTGATATAGAGCTATTGAAGCAGCTCATAAAGAAGAGTAACGCTAATACGTTATTCGAGTTCCTCGTAGAGGCTTTCCAGGGTGTTGGGAAGAAGACTGCTAAGAGCTTCCTAGAGTTTGCAGGGCTAAAAGAGGATCTAGATCCTCATAAGCTTAGTAATAGGCAGCTCGAACACTTAGCAAGAAAGCTACGTGAATTCCCTAAGTTCCGCTCACCAAGCGCTGACGCATTATCGCCTTTTGGGCCAGACATAATAGAGGCTGGTTTAAGGGCTATTCTAAAGCCCGAGTTTGTTGTGGCCATCACACGAAGGCCACGTGCCTATGAAGGGCATCCCTTCATTGTGGAGGTGGGCATAGCTTATGGTGGAGAAATTCCCGTATCTAATGAGCCCATGCTGCTAAGGTATGCCAATAAGATACCACTGCTTTACGACGAGAAGGCTGATGTTGCTTGGAAAGTTGTTGATCCAAGTAACTTTGATTGGAAATCATACTTAGTCAACTTTCCTGCGCCAATTGCTGTACTGACACATATTGCTAGTACAAAGGTCCCATATAAGGGTGTTGGAAAAGAGAGTGTTGCCGATGTACCAGAGATAGAGCAAGAGCTGCGTAATGCACTACGTGAAGCAGCAAGAAAGTTAAGAGACTACCTTCTAAAGAAGCTAAGAGAAGAAGAGGCCAGAAAGAGGGTGGCGACCTTTATGAAATATGCGCCTGAAGTAGCCAAGAGTCTTGCAACAATACTAAGCCCAATGGGTGTCAGAGAAGAAGAGGTAAGAGAGATGCTACTTGTAGCTATGAAGAGGAGGCTAGGGCTCTCCGAGGATGAGTTCTCTAAGCTCGTAGAGGGCCTAGAGGTAAGCATTGAGGAGTAACGCTACGCAAAACTAATACCTTGGTTTTGGGAACCCCTAAACTATGTTGACAGGAAAGGCCCCTCTCCACACCCACATCACGATAGCGTAAAAGGTGGCCCGGATGACTGCTGAGTATATTGATGCAGCGGATAGAGAAGCTAGGAGGAGAGCACTAAGCGTTTTCCGCGAGAGATTCAAGGAGATATATAGGCAGATAAAAATAGGAGAGAACCCGTTCCTGATGCTACCAAAAAGAACACTTTCCAATACGATATATGATGAGAGGAGAAAGCTACTACTTTTAGGCCCTGAAAAACTCAAGAGAAGCTTCTTTGACTTACATGAATCAAAGAAGTTTATGCAGACACTACTTATGGCACGCATAATATACGAGGCTCTCGAGAGAGACGAGTACCCAACAATCCGTGACCTCTATTATAGAGGCAAGCACACAATACTATATCGTGACCCGTCTACTGGGAGAAGATACGAGGAGAACACTTGGGATGAGCAGAGGGAGTCAGATGCTGTTATAAGGGACATTGAGGTCTTCACAGGGCTTCTTAGAGAGGAGATGCTCATACTGAGCAAGGAGAAGGGCAAAGTAGTAGGTAATATGAGGATAAGGAGTGGCAACGACATAATAGACCTCAGTAGGATGGGGCACGGAGCATATGCCATTGAGCCGACTCCTGACCTCATAGAGTTTATAGATGTTGACGCCGAGTTTGTCCTCGTAGTGGAGAAGGACGCAGTATTCCAGCAACTCCATCGTATAGGGTTCTGGAGAAAACACAAAGCAATACTCATAACGAGCGCAGGCCAGCCAGATAGGGCGACAAGGAGGTTTCTTAGAAGACTCAATGAGGAGCTAAAGCTACCAGTCTATATTCTGACAGACGCAGACCCCTATGGATGGTATATCTACAGTGTGTTCCGCATAGGCTCAATCACACTTAGCTATGAGAGTGAGCGCCTCGCAACTCCTGAAGCACGATTCATAGGTGTAAGCATGACAGACATATTTGGTGATAAGAAGACAGGAAAGAAGCCATACCTTACAGAGCAAGAGAGGAGGAACTACATTATAAAGGCCAAGGATGCTGACATCAAGAGAGCATATGAACTCATGAACTACCGGTGGTTCCAGACAAAGAAGTGGAAACGCGAGATAGAGATATTCCTAGAAAAGAGATCTAAGCTTGAGATAGAAGCCTTGACAAGTAAAGGCTTACGCTTCCTTGCAGACAAGTACCTACCCGAAAAAATAGAGACAGGTGACTGGATAAGCTAGCATGGTGTGTAGCGTTGCCCAGTGTAAGTGTTGAAGACCTCATCAAAGCCTTTACAGTAGAGGAACTAGCTAAACGGATAGACCATGCAGTATTGAAGCCTTCAGCATCAATGTCAGAGCTTGAAAAGGCCATAAAAGAACTTGAAAACTATGATCTTAGATGCCTCATATTAACACCTACACTCCTACGAGAAGCACGCAATCACACAAGAAGGTGTCTAGGAGCAGTTGTCGGATTCCCCTTCGGCTACACGACAATAGAGTCTAAAGTCAAAGAGCTAGAAGACGTTATAGGCTATGGAGCAGACGAGGCAGATATAGTGGCTAACACGCAAGCACTACTGCTCGGCAAAGAGGAGTACTATATTAATGAGCTAAAGGCACTCATTGAAATTTGCAAGTCTGCAAAAATAAAATGCAAGATAATAATTGAGACACCAATACTTAACACTGTAGACCTCATTGCCAAAGCAGTAGAACTCATAGCAAAGAATGTTGAGCCAGACTACATAAAGACTAGTACTGGATTCGCTGATAGACCAACATATCCTGAGGACGTAGTAATTATCGATACGACACTACGAAAACTAGGCTTAAGAGATAAGATAGGCATAAAAGCTTCTGGAGGCATACGCACAGCAGTACAAGCCCTCACAATGCTCGCTTCTGGAGCCGACATCCTGGGGGCTAGTAGACCAGTAAACATCCTAGAGGGATACAAGAAGCTCAAAGACGCGCTTAGGGTCTAACAAAAACATTAGGCATGGTAGAAGCTAAAAATAGAGAGCTAGTAGCCACTTAGGTCTGGAGATGAGGAAACGACGGTCTCCAGAGCCTCTCTAAGGCTTAGGGGTCTGTGAAGAGTATTCTCCTTGCCGATCCCCTCTTATCTAGTGGCAGCCTTGTAGCCAGGCTTAAGCGTTAATAGCTCACTAAACCAGTCTGAGGACAATAGCTCCCTCAGCTTAGTTACGGGCTCCTGGTTTGCATAGATTAGCCTAGTGTAGCACTCGTAGTCTTCCCATACAACATGGACCCATTTGAGGCCATACTCTTCGGCAACACTCCTAAGCATGAGAGCTGCATCAGCCTTGCCTACAGCTACTATGCGTGCTGCCTCGCTATGCGTGTATACTTCATGTTCATAGCCATGTACTGCTGGCTTCTCTACTCCAAGCTCACGTGATTTCTTGTTAATCAAGTAGTCGAAGAGTATACGTGTGCCAGAGCCCCTATTCCGGTTTACTATCCTGAGCTTTCCCAGGATAATGTCTTCAAGGATTGCGTCCAAGCTATTATACTCTAGTTCTCTCCTATAAGCTAAGACAATCTGTCTCTTATACCCCCCAATCTTGACTACATCTTCAACCCAGTACCTTTGAAGGTAAGGTTTATTGTATTCGCCACTATCTGGGTCAAATAGGTGTGCACATGCTACTTGTGCTTCACCAAGGGAAAGCATTGCAAAAGATAGGCCAGAGCCTATGCATACAGACTCAATACTATACCCGTAGCTTCTAAGTTTCTCCAAGGCAAGATTAAGTAATGGGTCATGACTGTGTGCTACTACTAAGTCAGGCTCACCACGCGCAAGAACTAGGGGTGCTTGTGGCCCAACGCACTTTTCTAGCCTAGACATAGCCTCACGATAGAGTCTCAGTATCTCCTCAGCATGCCTTGTCAGCTTGGTGCCTCCTCTCCGCACACCACCCCTACGTGTCTCCACAAGCTTTACGCCAAGGATTCTCTCTGCACGACTAATAGTTTCCCAAGCACGCGAGTATGGTATACCAAGACTCTTTGATGCAGCAAGTAATGAGCCATGCCTTTGCACTCCTTCAAGTATACTTACAAGCACGTGATCTACAACGCTTTCACCATCCATTTCCAATACAACTGTATATCTAACACTTAGCTTAGGGCTCTCCGCCCGCTCACTCATACTTTTATACACCACTTTAGCACTATCCGTTATCCGATAACGGGTAACAGATAAAAACATAGCCTTAAGGGTACGGGTTCACGGTGAAAACTGTGGACCACCAACCTCGTACCATCATAGTAGTATTTGCGGTTGTGATAGTAATAGCTTCCGTTCTAGCATACCTACACTACTCCCATGGAGTAGTGAGAGTACGCGTCACAACAACCACGAGCTTGTATGCGACAGGACTTCTCGACTACCTGGCTGACGAGTTCACAAAAGACCACCCTAATGTACGCATAGAATTCTTACCGCTTGGAAGCGGTGAGGCTCTGCGCCGTGCAGAAATGGGCGATGCTTGTGTAGTGTTTGTGCATGCTCCAAGCCTCGAGAAGAAGTACATAGAGAAGGGAGTCATAGAGAATGGTAGAATATTTGCATACAACTTCTTTGTCATTGTTGGTCCAAAGGACGACCCAGCAAATGTCAAGTCTGCACCCACAGCTGTAGACGCGTTTAAGAGGATCTACGAGGCGGGAGAAGAGGGCTCAGCACTCTTTGTTAGTCGAGGAGACAACTCAGGCACACATGTTAGAGAGCTTATGCTCTGGAGTTTAGCTGACCTTGATCCGCGAGGCAAGAGCTGGTATCTTGAGACAGGGCAAGGCATGACGGAAACCCTCATTGTGGCCGACGAGAAGGATGCCTATACGCTAAGCGACATAGGAACATATCTTAAATTGAAGAAGGATGGGCGGCTACGCAGCATAGTTATGCTGTATACTAACCAGACAGAACTCATAAACGTATACAGTGTATACCTTGTAAAGTCGTGTAGTGGCAAAGAAAGAAGGGCCGCTGAGGAGTTTGCCGAGTTCGTCTACACACACCAAGACCTCATAGCTAGGTATAGTGTAGACAAGTATGGTCAGCCCCTCTTCTACCCAGCAAAAGGCAAAGAAGACGATCTCGCCAGAGCATGGGAGATGCTCTCTAAAGGGTGAAGAAGCTGATGAGTTTCATTGAGGCCCTAAGTATAGCTGCAAGATCCGTGTACATTGCTGGCACGGCTACCCTACTAGCATTTACTTGGAGCTTCCCCTTAGCCTACACTATGTCTCTAGGGAGAAGAGCAAGGCTCCTCGCAACAGTACTAGAGAGCCTTGTAGGATTCCCAACAGTTCTTGTAGGCCTGCTTGTCTACATGCTATTTAGCCGTAGTGGTCCACTAGGCTTTTTGGGTCTCCTCTATACGCCTTATGCAGTGATAATAGGAGAAGCGCTACTCGTAACACCATTAATGACTGGCATACTCTACAGAGTCCTCGAGACTACTGCTAGGAGGTACTGGGAAGTAGCTGTCAGTCTTGGCGCAAGTGAAGGACAAGCCCTGGCTACGGCTCTACGGGAGGCTTTTCCAGCTGTTATTGCTACAGTCGTGATGGGGTTTTCAAGGGCTATTGGCGAACTTGGTGTAGCACTGCTTGTAGGGGGTAATATTAAGGGGTATACTAGGACGCTAACTACAGCTATAGCATTAGAGGTCTCAAAAGGAGAGTTTGAAGACGCTCTAGCCTTGGGGGCAATTCTCTTAGTCATCGTTGTCTCACTCTCGGTAGCTGCAAGACTGTTACTACGAGAGGAGAGGCCTTGATAGAGCTGAGAGGTATATGGTTTAAATACGATAAGAAATGGGTCCTCCGAGACGTTAACATCGCCTTTAAACGTGGTATTATAGTCATGATTACTGGGCCGAATGGGTCTGGAAAAACTACACTAATGAAGGTAGCTGGCTTAATTTATAGGCCAACGAGAGGAGAAGTATTATACAATGGTGTTAATGTATGGTCTTTGCCTAAACAGAAGAGGTTAGAGGCACGGAGACATGTGGTTTATGTTCATGAGACACCTATCCTTCTACGCGGGACAGTGAGGGATAACCTTACTTATGGCCTTAAGATACGTGGCTATAACGAGGATAGGATAGAGGAGGAAGTTGAATCGATTGTTGAGTCTCTAAGGCTAAGGAGCTTATTGGACAAAAAGGCAGGTGAGTTATCGGCTGGCCAGTCTCAGCTTGTAGCTATAGCGCGTGCACTAATAGTTAAGCCGCAAATACTACTTCTCGACGAGCCTTTTGCACACCTTGATAGGGAAAAACGCAGCATAGTAAGTACTCTTCTAAGAGAATATGCTAGAGAGAGGGGCATGGGCATAGTGCTCGCCACGCATGATGAATACTTGGCGGAGCAATTGGCTGATAACGTTGTAAACATAGAGGAGATACAAGGGGGCCAGAATATAGGCTAGTGGCCTTGATCAGCTGAGACAGGTTTCTTCATTGGGGTCCTCAGAACCCCTTTTGACATCATCTCATAGCGCACTAATACTGGGTGCAATACATGGGTGTTTTGGCTTACTTGCTGTCTGTATTCGGGGCTACTACTTTCTCGTCCTCTATTCTCTCTAAGACCTCATGGAAAGTGTTCTTTTCACAGTAGGGGCAGTAGTGGTACAGCCTTTTCTCAGCTAGCTTGGTGAGATCAAAGCTTACCTCTAGGAACCATGTATTGTTGCATTTTGTGCATTTCAGTAGCCACTTTGTCATCTTCTTCTCCCTCTTTCTCTAGCCTTGTCTCGCCTTGTGTTCTTTGAAGATATGAGGCCTCGTCTTACTAGCTCGTTTAGTGCACGCCTAAGTATTCTTCGTACAATCCATCTGCGCTCTATGCTGCCCAATAAACGTTGTGCTGTGGATCTTATGCTATTTGTTATTGTTAGATCACGTAGTATCTTTTTTTCTTGGTCGTTGAAGTGTTCGGGGAGGTATCTTAGTGCGAGCCTGGCTACGTCGGCCGGTTCTAGGCCCAAGTAGGGGTCTTGAGGCTCAAGTTTTGATAAGTCTTGTACTACCTCGAACTCTATTATTGTAACGTAATCGTCTGGGCTTACGTCACCATACATTTTTCTAAGCTCTCTAACCAGTTCCTCTTTACTCTTAAACCCATCCTTTACTGCGTCCTCGTCAGTCAACTCTTTAACACGCTTATAGACGACATTGCTCACATGGATTTTTGCTACAGGTCTACCGCCGCCATGGACTATCATGTCCCTGTATTTTACCTTGACTATCCCAAGCCTTATAGTTGCCCGCTTCCTTCCCGACAATATGTCATCAACATACTCGCCTTTAACCATAAGATGCCGTCCAAGGAATTTCGGCCTTAGTTTATCGTCGCTAGCCTCTGCACGCATTTTCTAGGCCCCATATATAGGATGGCGTGAGTAGTATTTTTCGCACAATATTAGTTTACTCTGAGCCCCAGTCTAGAGAGATTAGAAAAGGAGATAGAGGGCTAGAGTGATAGGAGACTTTGTGGGGCTGTGAAGCACTTGTACCTTGTCCCGGCCCTTCTTTTCCTGACTTGGGGCCGGGCGTGCTGATGGCTGGGACATGATGTTGGGCCAAAGCTATGAGCCCCCAGTATTCTAAGTGTTTTGCTCGTTTAGTGTCCTGTGAAGAGTGTAGCTGGCTCTATTACTGTGTGGGGCCTTGTTTTTGAGCCTGCTGCTATGATTGATCCTACTTTGAGTCCTTCAAGTGGGTGTGTTGACATTATGATGATCTCCTTTGATACGCCTTCGTATGGCATATTGAGTGTTATTGTGTATGATGCCACGTGTGCTTTGTAGCCTATAATGCTGTCAGCGATGTAGGAAAAGCTGTCTATTGTTGCGCTACTGTATACTATGCTTCGTTTCACCTCGGAGTATGCTCCCACTATGGCGTTGTCGTAGACTGCGACTGTATTGCGTATAAAGCTGTGGGCTCCTATGAGTGTGTTCTTGCCTATGTAGGCTGGACCCTTTATTACCGCATAATGATCTACTGTAGCGCCATCATCTATGTATACTGGTCCTTCCAGCACTACGCCTCTTCCTATCCTGGCATTGTCCGAGACTATTTTCTTGTTGAGTTTGCTTAGTTCGAGTCTAGTAGCAACAAGGTAATCCCATGGAGTATCCATGTCAATCCACTCGCCAAGCCATATAGATGCTTGTAGGCCCTGCTTTGTAGCTATTTCACGTATTAGTTCATGCATGTTCCTGCCCCGCCTGCACAAGTATTCTTTTATGCTCCTAACAGGAAGCGTTGCTATCCCAGCAAATATGTACGAGCCCGAGCCAACATCTTCGACTCTCATGGCTACAGGGTCAACTTCAACTCGCAGGTATTGACCGCGGAGTAGTAAGGGCCGTGTAACAGTTATCACTGGCTCATACGTGGTTGAAGACTTAGCTATGTGGGATTCTATGAAGCCACTAGAGTAGTAGATGTCACCATATACTATGAGAGCATGGTCCTCAGCACCAGCGCTCGGGTAGGCTCTATTGATGCCATCGCACACTGCGCCTTCTATGCCAGGGCTTTGTTGGACAACAAACCGGCAGTAATGATGCTGCGCGCATGATTCGTATACTTTGTTATCGTCTGACACAACATAGACTTCCTCTACAAACTCACTAAGGATCTTTAGACTACGTTCAAGAAGGCTACCCCCAGGAAAGCGTAGTAATGACCGCGAAGAGTCTGAGCCTAGAACATACTTGAGATCTTTTGCTGGGCCTCCAGCAAGGAGTATGGCTTTCAAGAATTTAACCCCCTACTCAGCATCTGACACGGTTTGTTGTGCATATTAAAAACCAATTAAGGAAGCTTTTGGCTCAAAGTACCCATCTACAAGCTTATGCATTGCACTACTCTACAGTCACTGTTTTAGCTAGGTTCCTCGGTTTGTCTGGATCATAGCCGAGGCTTACTGCTAGCTTGTAAGCTAGTAACTGGAGTGGGGGTATAATGGCATAGGGTGAGAGTATCACTGGTTGCTCACCTATGCCTATCGCGTAGTCTACTCCTTCCAACTTGGTGTATGCGTCGTGGCCGACAACTATAGTAAATGCTCCACGAGCCTTCATTTCTAGTATGTTTCCTTGTATCATTTCGAGGTATTCTTCCCCTGGTTCAGCGCCGACAAAGATTACTGGGAACCCCTTCTCTATGAGAGCTATTGGTCCATGTTTGCTCTCACCAGCAGGGTATGCCTCTGCGTGTATGTAGCTGACCTCTTTTATTTTGAGGGCACCCTCATAGGCTAGAGGAACACCAAGTCCCCTGCCTAGCACGTAGATGCTATGCCTCTTTTTTAGAGCAGCAACTAGCCTTTCGACTTCACGTGTGCTAGCGTTAATGCTTTCTCCCGCTACTCTTCCCGCGCGAGACAATAGCTCCACCATGTTCTTGTACTCCCCATCAGAGATGTAGCCTCTCATATTGGCTAGTTGCATTGCCATCATGGTCAAGGCTAATACTTGTGTCAAGAACGTCTTAGTAGCAGCTACACCTATCTCTGGTCCTGCACGAGTATAGACGACACTGTCAGACTCGCGTGGGATAGTGCTGGCTATGACGTTTGATACAGCTATTATTCTTGCACCTTTAGCCTTGAACGCTCTTAGGGCTTGTAGCGTGTCTATAGTCTCACCACTTTGGCTTATAGCTATTAGTACTGCTTTCTCTGATGCAAGGTTCTCATAGGACTTATACTCACTGGCTATAAACGGTATCACTGGCGTATGTGCTAGTCTTGACATATAGTGTGCAAACACGAGTCCAGCATGGTAGCTTGTTCCAGCACCTGTAACAAACACGTAATCGGCTTCATTAATGAGGCGTGCAGCATCATATACCTCATTGCTAGATGTTAGACCTGTAAATGTCTCGTAAAGCACGCGCGGCTGCTCCATGATCTCTTTCAACATGAAATGGGGGTAGCCAGCTTTTTCGGCGTCTTCAACACTCCATGTGACTGTGGTTATGCGCTGTCTCCAGCTCGTCTTCTGGCCCTCATATTCAATATACACCATGTATGGTTCTATGTAGCCGTACTCATCGTCTCTTAAAGCTATAATGTTACGTGTTAGAGGGAGAATTGAGGGTATATCACTTGAGACTATATTGAAGCCTCTCCCAACACCTATTATGAGGGGACTGACTTTTCTTGCAAAATATAGTCTAAGAGGCTGGCCTGCATAGAGTAAGACAATAGCATAAGCTCCTTCTAGCATTGAAATAGTCTTCTTGAAGGCTTCAAAGGGATCTTTCTCAGTCTTTAGGAATTCTTCAAAGAGATGAACAATGACCTCGGTGTCGGTATCACTCTTGAATACATGGCCTCTCTCCTCTAAGAATTCTTTTAGTTCTACGAAGTTCTTTATGATGCCATTATGTACAACAGCCACCTTACCATTACAGTCGATGTGGGGGTGAGCATTAGCCTTGCTAGGAGCACCATGTGTAGCCCATCGTGTATGAGCTATACCAGCGACTCCACAATAGCTTGTGACGTCGTACTTTTCAACAACCTCATCAATCTTCCCTTTGTCTTTTAAGACAACGAGTTTTCCTGTGCTACATTCAATAAATCCAAAGCCTGCACTGTCATAGCCTCTGTATTCTAACCTTTTAAGGCCGTTCACAAGGTAGTTGACGATATTTGATACTGCTTCATGGTCGGCAGTTATCCCCACAATACCGCACAATTCTAGTCAGCCTCTCAATCTCTTACTGTTTTATGCATATACAAATACAAAACTATATGTTTTCACGATCATAACGCTACCTAGAAGGCTAAGTACTCCAGGAAAGCTAAAAGGATAGGGCGGCACTGTGTGAACTAGGTGGATGAAGAGGAAACCCCGGTTAAGCGATCTCGTAACAGAGAGATGACGAACCTTCAGCGAACTGACACAAGTAGGTTCTTCTCTGAGTATAACGCCGTGACTCCCGGCTAGCCAGTGTACCAGTATCGCCTCTATTGAATACTAGCTGGTTGAATGCTTCTTTCAAGATATACTAGGCTTGGCCTCTGTGACACGTACCTAGGCAGTGTTGGCTGTACTCGTGGATATCCTCTGATCTCCTCTAGAATCCTTTGTAATAGCTCTTCAGGCTTTAGTGTTATACGATCATTTGTTTTCCGTATTGTTATGTTTAATGTGCCAGTCTTCACTTCGCGATCCCCTATCACTACTATGTATGGTATCCACTCTCGTGCTGCATCTCTTATCCTGCGCCCAAGACTCATGTCTCGATCGTCTATGTCTACTCTTATCATGTTTTCTTCGAGCAATGTTGCCGTCTTCTCAGCTAGGTTCATGTGGTCTTTGTTTTGCGGGTTTATTGGTATTATTCTTACCTGTATTGGTGAGATCCATGTTGGTATTGATGGTGTTTTTCCGGCCTGCTCTTGCTTTAGTGCTGAGTCGAAGACCATGTAGATGTACCTCTCAATGGATCCTATTAAGGCTGTATGGATGATGACTGGGTATTGTTCGTTATTGTTCTCGTCAATGTATTTTATCCCGAATCTCTTAGCATTGCCTACGTCGAATTGAAATGTTGCTATTTCACGCGGGCGACCAGCAATGTCAATTATGTGGTATTCAACATTTACTACCCAGTAATATATGCCTGCAGGATAGATCACTATTAGTGCTGGTTTACCGTCTCTGCGTACTAGCTCAATAATTTTCTCTCGCTCATTTAGCCAGAAGTCCTCAGTTACATTGTACACCGCGTAGTACTCGCGGCCAAGCTTCTTTGCTTCTTCATGTATGATCTGTTGTAATTTCTCAGCTACCTTCATTGCTTCATCAATGTTCTTTGTTAATATGTGCAAGTCTGGCATGTGGAATTTTCTTAGTCTAAAGCATAGGGTTACCTCGCCGCTCTGCTCAAAGCGATAGCTGTCAGCTATCTCGAACATGCCTAGAGGGAGGTCTCTATAGCTTAGAACATAGTCCTTCAACATGGCAAATTGCTGATGACAAGCAGCATATCTTAGTACTAAGTGCTTCTTATCAGCCCACAATTCATATAATCTATCACCGAAAAGTTTCGCGTGCTCATGAACTGGGCGTGCTGCTAGGTCGAACATGTTTGTTCCACGTATCTTGAGTACCGGGATGCCAAGTTTCCTAGCTAGTAGCCATGAGTATTCTGAGACAGCCTCAAGTATTGCTGTGGCATGGGGTTCATACCTCATGTGTCCATAGTCACTATGTTCCTCCCATTCAAACCCGAATTTAGCACATAGTATGTTGACCGGATTCTCCACGTCTCCAATCTCTTTTCCAAGCGCTTCCTTCTCTATTATCACTCTGAGTTCGTCATCTGCCCTTGAAAGGTAGTCCTTAGGATCGTATACTTCTCCTTCTGGTGTTAAGACGTAATACTTCTTCTCAACTCTCCGTGTAGTAGTTGCTGTCGCCACATAGCTTCGCGAGAGTTCAGCCAAGGGATGACCATGGCAGTGTAAGTAAAACTCTTTGTACCATCCGAAGGGAGCGCGTATGACCCTACTCTCTCCTATACTCTCGCGGAGCTTAGCAGCTAGTTTACGTAAAGCCTCTATTGCTATATGAGGCGGTGCAAGTTCCTTAGATAGGTGTGCATAGGGATACACGACCACCTTCTCGGCATTGACCTTAGCGAAGATATCAAGTATGTCTTGGGCTGCACTCTCTATAACACTCTCAATGTTTTCGGCATCGCGTGACTCTACAGTTATGAAGCTTACAAGAGCGTTGGTGGCTTCAGCATATTCTAAAGTATCAGTACCTATTTCTTCTGCTTCACTAATTGCTTTTTGCCGAACACGGAACCAAAACTTCTTTGCATGAATCAAGAGAGCACGCATTAGTAGATCGCCTAGTACTAACCACTCCTTGTATGGCTAGCCTAGTAGTTTTCGTTACATACGCCATCCATTAAGCAGTATACGTGTTAGTTACAGGTTAGGGTATTTTGGCTCAGAATAGTTTCGGCTAGGTTAAGAGGTGTATATAAGGGTGTTACTCGCCTCTCTTTCCCCGGGATAAAAGGCGTTGCCCAAGGAGATAAGAAACATAACAGACCTGCCAGGAGTAGGCCCAGCCACAGCAAATAAACTCATCGAAGCCGGGTTTGGAACTATAGAAGCAATTGCAGTAGCCACCCCTCAAGAACTCAGTGCAGCAGCAGGCATACCACTAACAACAGCACAACGAATAATCAAAGCAGCACGCGAAGCACTAGATATCAGGTTCAAGACAGCTCTCGAGGTTAAGCGCGAGAGAATGCAGGCACAGAAAATTACTACAGGAAGTAGAAATCTTGACGATTTATTGGGAGGAGGAGTAGAAACTAGAGTTATAACAGAGTTCTTCGGCGAATTCGGGAGCGGAAAGACACAGATATGTCACCAACTAGCAGTCAATGTTCAATTACCAAAAGAAAAAGGAGGATTGTCAAGTGGTGATGCAGTAGCTAAGGCAGTCTATATAGATAGCGAGGGTACCTTTAGATGGGAGCGCATTGAGAACATGGCTAAGAGATGGGGCCTTGACCCTGACGAGGTTATGAGCAACATATACTACATAAGAGCAATAAATAGCGACCATCAAATGGTTGTAGTTGACGAACTATTCAACCTCGTACCAAAAGAAAATATCAAGCTTGTCATAGTGGACTCTGTGACAGGACACTTCCGTGCAGAGTATCCTGGCAGAGAGAATCTTGCAGCAAGACAACAGAAGCTCAACAGACATCTTCACCAACTGGCAAGACTAGCCGAAATATACGACTTAGCAGTCATAATAACGAACCAGGTAATGGCCCGACCCGACGTGTTCTACGGCGATCCAACACAACCAGTTGGAGGCCACGTGCTATACCACGCACCAGGCGTGAGAGTACAATTAAAGAAGAGTAGAGGAAACAAGCGCATAGCAAGAGTAGTAGATGCACCACATCTACCAGAAGGAGAGGCTGTATTCGTAATAACTGATTACGGTATTGCCGATCCTGAAGACTAGGAGCCGTATTCATAACAATATCTCTTTACAGTAACTATCGCATTTTTCTAATGATCTATGGTCTAGGCGGAATCTCGTTCTAACCCATTTACCCTCAATGACACAAGAATTAATCGATATCACTACTACGGGCACTCTGTGACGAAGTCCACTAAGCATATCATTAACCTGCTTATGGACAACCTTAACATTAATTACATGTCCACTACAAACTACTAACTTACAACGCAAGCCTGGAATTATAAAGACTATAAATCTTTTATTATGAACTTGGCCCATAGCTCTACGTATTACAGACAATACTGAACTTATATCCCTACTCTCATAGGGTAAGCATAATGGAGAAACTTCTCCTCCATAAGAACCTAAGACATCTACTATGACCTGCCTGGCTTTCTCGATACTACAAGCACCACACTTCACTAATTTAACCCCCCAAGTAATATGGTGAAAACTGAGAACCTAATAACCCATGCTAATGAGGCTTAGAGGCTTGGTGAACCCAATTGAAGCCATTACAGCCATAATATTAGTCGTCATGGGCTATTATGATATTAAACAGAGAGAAGTAGACGCACGCCTCGTTGCTGCTTCGTACGCCATAATAACTATCTTATGGATTCTATACACAACAACCCATCATCTCTTGCCGCATAGAAACACCATACTACCGTTCAAGTTCTATATTATTGTGGACGCGCTATTCATTGGAATAGCGTCTCTGTTAGCCTTCTTCGAACTATTCGGATGGGGGGATGTCGCAGTACTAGGTCTAGTTGTACTCGCTTCGCCAACAACCACCAGTAATAGCTTTGTGATGCCATCAATAATTCTTGTGCTCCTTTACTTTTCAATAATGATAATACTATTTGTTCTTCTAAATATTGCGAGAAATCTAATGCTACACCGCGAACTCCTAATGAAAATACCTAAGCGGTACAGACTCACATATACTGTTATTGCTAAGCCTGTAAAGGTTAGTGATTTATTGAGGAGACCTTCTTGGTGGTATCCTCTGAATTTGTGCGGAAAGTATCATACACGCTTCAATATATATCATAACCCTGAAGATATTGTTAAAGAGATTAAGAAAGCACTCTCAAGAGGCTGTTTAAAGAAGAGCGATATTGTATGGGTTACATATGGGCATCCAGGCATAGCACAAATAGCTTTAGCTTACTTTCTCTCAATTATTCTAGGAGACAAACCGTTCATCTACCTCTTTACCTAGTTGCGAATAACATAAGCTAGAGGGGATATACATGGATGTACTATTCGCGCCATGGAGATTCAAGTACATAAGTACTGTTGACAAAAAGAAGGAGGAAGGATGTATATTCTGCAAAGCGTCAAGAAAGAATGATGAAGAAGCACTTATACTTATCCGTGGAAAGCATAGCTACGTTATAATGAACCTATACCCATATAATACTGGACATGTAATGGTTGTCCCTTATAGACACGTCAGGGATTATGCAGAGTTAAACGATGAAGAGGCACTAGAGATGCATAAACTTGTAAAACTCTCACTCAAAGCCATACGCAGAGTGTATAGTCCACATGGCTTTAACATAGGCATAAATCTTGGGAGAGTAGCAGGTGCTGGCATCGAGGACCATGTACATATACATATCGTACCAAGATGGAATGGTGACACAAACTTTATGCCTATCATAGCTGGCGTTAAAGTAGTCTCACAGGATGTGAGGGAATCCTATAAGATGCTTAAGCCAGTATTTATAGAAGAAGCAAAAAAAGTGGGACTAGAAGTAGAGGAACAAAAGTAATAGTGTCTATCCTATATTTCTGCTCAATAATGTTAAATATGATTTTATTGACAAAATCTCCTTAATCATGTCATCTCTGGCCTTTACAAAGCCCCTAAACCTTCCTGAAAGCATGTTATGTCGTAAAGCTCCAGCATAAGTCCTAAGTAGTCTTACTCTTTCAACAGTATACATTATGCGCTGCTTCTCAACATAGATGTTAATCTCAGAAGCTAGTCCTTGTAGTTCAGTGATAAGCTTGTCGAATTTCTCTTCAAAAACACCTTGGACTATTGATTCTTCGAAAGAAGAAAACATTGACAGGATATCGTCGACTAAACTTATAATTCTTCTAAGCCTATTCACGTTATTATCTTTAGCATATCTAGCCTCTTTGGGAACAAACTTCTTTTCTTCCGATCCTAAAGACCATCTTCTTGCGGTCATAGTCTGGAACCCTCCTCACTAAACCTCTTCTAACAAGTTCTGCGAGTGTTTTACGTAAAGTAATCCTATCAATGCTTTCTCCACATTTATTAAGTACTTGGAAATAATCCATTGGTTCAAGGCACAAGTAAGAAATAATGCAGTCCTCTAAATAGTTATATGCACACAAGTTATAGACACCGTATTGTATCTAGTTGCGAGTCCTCATAGTGTTTTACAGAATAGTATTATTACTCACTACTGATATTTTTAACGGTAAAACACTATATAGCAGGATAAAAATACTACATACCTACTGGCGAACAATAGCACTTTATGGCGCAAGAAGGTGAGCGCATATAATGTCAAAAGACATCGAACTTGAGATTATTGAAACCTATGAACTCCTCGGCGAAAAACGTTACCGTATAAGAGTTAAAGGAACAATTGTATACATTAATGTTGCAGCAAATGATGAGGAGGAGGCTAAGAAGAAGGCTATTGAGATGTTGAAAAGCATGGAGCTAGATAAGGTTCTAAGAGAATTAAAACAGTAAGTTTATATCACTTTTGGCTTACTTTTAAGCTCTCTAAGTTTTCTAAACTCTTCGACAACGACACGAGAAGCTTTCTTAAATTCCTTCTCGTCCAAGTTCTCTATGAATAATTTAAAGAACTTTGTTAAACATGATTTGCTGTGGAATGTTAATGTTATACCCGCTCTCGACACAATTATACCTTGGCCATAAGGGAATTTACGGCCACACACAATGCACACATATCTTTTCCTCTCAACCATAACTATGCGCCCATTATCATGTAGAGACATACCTATATTAAACCCTACTACCCTACTACCTATGTTCGCTAGGGTTGTTTGAGCTCTAGGGGCTACTATTTCCAGTCATTAGCGTGTATATGATGCGCAAACTAATGTAGAGCAATAGTGGGTTGAGCGTGGGATAAAACTGCTCAATAAAATTGATAGGGAAGAGGAGGATAAGTCATGAGCATCCAGCTAATCAACGAAAACGAGGGCTCGCAAGAGGATACGGGTATAGACTTGTCAGAAATCTCGCCAAAAATAGCTGAATTAATAGAGGCACGTGGCTGGAAGAAGCTCACTATAGTCCAAGAAAAAGCAATCCAACCCATAAAGCATGGGAATAATGTTATAATAGTTGCACCAACTGGATACGGCAAGACAGAGGCTGCCCTTATTCCTATTCTATCAATGATGGTTGAGAACGAAGCAGAGCCAGTAGCTTTACTTTACATAACACCGCTAAGAGCACTAATAAATGACATTTATGAGCGTGTCAGCTGGTGGGCCCACCAACTGGGCTTCCGCGTAGCACGAAAACACGGCGATGTACCATACGCGGAGAGAGCAAGAAGACTACGTAATGTACCACATATACTTATCACAACACCAGAGAGCTTAGAGATAGACCTTGATTGGGCTACACGGTTCCGCGAATACTATAGAAATCTTAAATGGGTCATAGTTGACGAAGTCCACGAAATTGTTGGCAGCCGGCGAGGTGTACAGCTAGCTGTTCTCCTTGAAAGATTGCGGAGGTTTGCTGGCGACTTCCAGCTTGTATTGTTGTCTGCAACAATAGGAGACCCCGAGACTACAGCTAAGGCGTTCACGGGAAGTTCAAAAAGGCCATTAAGTGTTGTCAATGTTAAGGCACAAAAGGAGCTTAGCATAGTAATAGACTACGTCGAGTCTGGCAGAACAGAGTTCTGGCGTAAAGCCGCGGAGAAGCTTTATGAGCATATGGAGCCCCTTACCATAGTATTCGTTAACTCCAAATATGTTGCAGAGAATCTTCATAGAGAACTAGAGAAGAAACATGGAAACAAGATAGTAATTCACCACGCCTCCATATCAGCTGAGGAAAGACAGAGGATTGAAAATGAGGCAAAGAAGGGCAGTATAGACATGATAATAGCTACTAAAACACTTGAACTAGGTATAGACATAGGTTATGCAAAGAAGGTGGTATTGTTTAGACCAACTGGACACGTTTCATCTCTCTTACAGAGACTTGGACGATCTGGGCACACACTACACGGCTCTATAAAAGGCGCAATAATCGCAACCGATGAGATTGAATTAATAGAAGCACTAGCCGAGGCCAGACTTGCTTCAAAGGGTGTTGTTGAACCGCCCGAGATCCTCCACAAGCCCTTAGACATGGCTGCAAGAGCTATTCTCGGGATGAGCCTAACAGGGGCTTACACTGTCGACGAAGTTTACGACATACTGAAGAGTGTATACTACTTTAGAGATTTATCTAGAGAGGAATTTGATACACTCATAAAGGATCTTGCCGAGAAGCGCATGATAAAGATAAGAGAAAATAATGTACTTAGTACTGGTACACAGTTCTACCGAATATGGAGGTTTAACCCAGGCGAGAGCACGTACAGCTGGTGGGTTAGAAGCTTCTCAGAATTCTTCACTACTATGGGTGAGAAGAAGAACTATCTAGTAAAGACAGCCGATGGTAAACTCATTGGAGAACTCGACCCAGATTATGTAGTACAAATACTCAGAGTAGGACAGGTTATAAGACTTGGAGGAAAGAACTGGCAAGTAATAAACATCGACGAACATAATAATAGAGTAATAGTCATAGAGGCAGAGCATGAAACCGCTTCGATACCATTCTGGCGTGGCAAAGGCCCAGAGGCCTCAAAAATAGTTCTAGAGGAGATAGAGAAGGTTATTAAAGAGTTGCATGAAGGAAATATTATACTTCCACCCAATGTTAAATTGACGCCAGAGGCAGAAACTAAGCTAGCCGAGATCATTAATGAGATTAAGAGGTATAAATACGAGGCACCGAGTTCAAATAAGATTATAGTTGAGCAAGTAGGCCAAGAGTATGTGTTTGTGACTATAGCGCCTATAAAGGCACTAAGAGTTCTTGCGTACATATTAATGGTATATGCCCAGCGGTTGAGCAGCAACATATACGCTAAGATAACCCACTATGGCTTCAGCCTACCAACAGTTAATGGGTTTGACCCCGTTAAATTGTTATTGAGTATGGATAGAGAAGTATTCATGGAAGTGGCCAGAGAGGCTGCTAGGAGATCACCATACCTTGTCGAGGCGGCTCATAACATACAACTCTTGTTTGGTGTAACACGCAAATTACGTTCAACAGATGGTGTCGCGTATCAGGAGGCGCTAAGGCAAGTATTCGAAGAGTACTTTGACATAGACAAAGCTTGGGAGATTATAGATAGAATAAAAACAGGGAAGATAAGATTAATAATTAGCAAAACAAGATCATCATTTTATGCACGTGCAATAGCTTCTGAGTCTCCTGAGCGCCTATGGCTAGGCAACATAGAAGAGGCGATAGCTGAAATCCTAGAGGGGATCGCGTTTACTGTTGAAGAACTCGCTGACGCTCTAAGCATCCCCGAAGACCTTGTTGAGTCAAGACTAAGAAGCATGCTTAAGCCTAACAGCCACCACCGAGTATTCTATTTTATTGACATAGACACAGGCGAGCTTAGATGGGCGCTAGTAAAGGATGCAAAAACTATTGCTACATCAGAGGAATTCAGCTCCTCCTTCAGCCCATCAGTGAGCGACGGCTTATATTTAGTCCTTGCCAAGAGTGAGAATGGTACGTTGATACATGTAACTGTTAGGCTTGACGAACTGGTAGAGAACCCTGAATCACTAGTAAAGCAGATACCCTTCAATGAACTCTATGAGCTAAAAATAATACCACTAACAGGGTACTATGATAGTGAGCCACCACGATACCACCATGTACCAAGAGAAATAGTACCATACCTCGTGCTCAACGCAATAACATACATACAACTCATACAGATGAATAACCCGATTTTCTAAACCCTAAATCAAACTGCCCATCACGCCTTTACATGGTTAGTGCAAAGACAAAATAGACTCGAAGCCTGGTAAAATAGTATGGGCTATGAAGACCGCCACGCAACTGAGGTTAATGCTGAGGGTCCGTGTTACAGAGCCCGACATAATACTACAGCTTTACTAGTTGAGCCCAGTGCTCTTATGTGCAGACTATTAGGGGTTAAGGGTGATGAGGAGCTCTATGTGCAGAGCCAGGAGCGTAGCTTGGGATGAAGATGTTATCCCCGGCTGAAAAGGTGAGCATAATATGCGTGAAGAAGGGTTAAAACACATCTACGTGTTCATCTCTGGTGTGGCTATTGTATCTCAGGAGCATGCTCTCTCAGCTGTGTTAGAGCGTTTACGTGATGCTGGAATTGAAGTTGTTGAATTCGATGAGATTTTAAGGCGTATAGTTCTGCGCTCGCCTAAGAACTTAATTCCCATGCTCGAGAATTACGCCAAGAGTTATCTTACAGAGTTCTCCTTCGAGGTAAAATGTACTATCAAGAACCGCTCTATTTTAAGGGGCTTAAGAAGGCTAAGTAGAGTACAAACAATGAGAATAGGTGAGCGCTTAGTAGGGCTATATAGCTGTGAAAAGGCATCAATATGGTTTGAACTAACCCGCTGGAAGGCATTAGCAAAGTATTGCAGAAAATCCCTCTACAGTGACCCAGCATCATTTCCTCAAAGCCTATGCGTATACACACTTAATGAGGCTACTCCACTAATCGAAATTGTTAATAAGGCATTGAAGTGCTTCAAGAATCTTATAAAAGATAGTATGCAAGCTTCGAGTTAGCCTTAAAGAACCGTGGCTCAAAAGCCTTTTTATGGATTAAATGTGTGCGTTGTAGAGGGTGCTCTAACATGGCTGCCGAGGAGAACGTTATCATCATAGGTAAGAAGAGTATAGCAGATTATGTGCTCTCAGCTATACTAATATTCAATGAAGGATACGATGAGGTAGTAATTAGAGGGCAAGGACCTAATGTCAGCAAAGCTGTTGACGTTTATAACGCGTTGCATAACCGGCTTAAGGATGGCATAGAGCTTGTAGGCGTAACTATAGATAGTATTGAACGAGGCAGGAGACTCATACCCATTATAGAGATAAAGGTTCGACGTAAGATAATATGATAAGCTAGGTTGACGCTCCCATCTCTAGGCCCTGCCCTAATACTATCTGCTTTACGCCTACAACGTTCTCCATCTCGTCTAACAGTTCAGAGAGCACTTCGAGCGGGGAGAGTTTACCCTCTACTATAGCGTCTATCTCCTCTTGGAGTTTACGTGTCCTCTCCTCTGACACAAGACTAGAGTAGTTGCTTGACAGATAGTCGTAGACTGTTATGCCAAGCTTTGTTGGGACAAGCTTCTTCCTATACTTGCTCTCTATCACGTACCCGTGGCGGATTATTGATTCAATTATTTTAGCGTATGTACTGGGTCTTCCTAGGCCACGCTCCTTCATCAACCTTATTACGTCACCATGGCTGTATAGTTGTGTGGCTGAGCCCCGCTTGAGAACTATGGACTCTACTGTGACTATATCTCCCATCTTGACTGGCAAGAGGCTTCTTACAATGCGTGGATGCTCATACACCAACGTATAACCTGGCGTGATCATGTCAACGTATAGCTCTAATTCAACATACTCATCTACACCGGGTACCTTGAGTCCTAGAGACCTCTTGAGAAGTTTGCTAGGCTTCATCTGGCTCGCTATGAACCTCCTAAATATTAGGTCATATAGGCGGTAGTGGCTTTCACGTAGGCTTGTCGAGATTCTTAGTTCACCCACCGCGACAGCTTTTCTTAGCTCATCAGCTGAAAGTGGCTTTGTAGGCCTTATTGCTTCGTGATGTCCAGGAGGTCCCCAGCCTCTTGGGTAGAAGAGTTGGCTTAGATCCTTTGATTCGAGGTATTGTGCTGCTACACTAATACCAGTACCTGACACGTGGAGCGAGTCTGTTCTATGGTATGTTATTAGGCCAGCCTCGAATAGGTCTTGTGCAAGACGCATTGTTTTCTGGGCAGGATAACCATAAAGTCGCGATGCTTCATAAAGCAGAGATTCTGTTGTAAAGGGTGGCGGCGGGTTTATCTCTACTATGCTATCTGATATTGATACTACTTCAAGACCATTCTTCTCTACGCTATCATATACAGTCTTTGCTTTTTCAAGATCTTTATAGTATAGCCGCAACCTCACTTTATCCTTAAGTCTTATATACAGTATGTAGCCGCGATATTCACGCCACTCACTATACTTGTCTATTATCCAGCCAAGCACGGGTGTTTGCACACGGCCAGCTCCAAGCCAATTTTTCCCAAATACCTCCCAGAGCTTTTGACTAAGGCCAAAGCCTATCCATCTATCTTCGACGCGTCTAACGATTTGTGCATTAACCATTAGTCTATCTATGTCCCTGGGTCTCGCGAGTGCTCTAAGTAGTTCCTTCCTAGTTATCTCGTGGAGCTCAATTCTCTTTATGTGCCTAGCATATGGACGCAACATGACGTAAATATCATATGCTATTTTCTCTCCTTCTATGTCCGGATCAGTTGCTATGTAGACTCTCTCCATCTCGTTGGCAAGCTGCCTTAGTGCAGCTACTATGTCCTCTTTCGTGACTATATTCGAGGAACCACAGCGTGGGCACACTGCCTGGCTTGAAGAGAAGCTATGACCACACGAAAGACACTTCTTTATCGGCTTGTAGACTGGCTGTACTGAACCATTCTCTATCCTTACACCGTATAAACCCTCATCGTCTATACTTAAGTCGTATACGTGGCCTACAGATGCTGCTATAGCTGCTACATGTATCTTGCCAGAGTACTCATTGTAGAATGTCGTCTCATACACTACTACCGAGCCTATCCTCCGCCGTACAGGACGCCCAAAGAAGCTAGCCAGAGTCCTAGCCTTTGTTGGCGATTCCACTATGATTAGACAAGTTTCTATGCTCACCTTTTTAGCCTTTGAAGTATCTAAACGTGATTCTTTTGCTTTCAACAACTCTGTCTTTACTTTCTCTGGATCATACTTGTTAAATTCAACGTTTTCTATGAATCTCCCTAGTTTACTAACGAGTATGTCTAGTAGATCAGGTTCAGTCTCAATTACTATGCTTACGCCATGCGTCATCGAGGATTTCAGCATGCGGCTTGCTCTCCCACTAGCTTGAACATATGTAGGGGCGTCAACAGATATACTGATTAATTTTCTGCCATCAATACAGCGGAAGAGGAGCCCGCCAACAACCAGCTTGCCTATACCCTCTACACAGAGTTTCTCGTAGAGTATTCTCAATACCTGCTTCTTTGCACGTGAAAGCTTCTCCCTAACTTCTTCAAGGCGCCCTTCCAGCTTCTCATTGTTAGTTAGCGCTATCCGTAGTACTGATTGCTCGCCTGGGCTAAGACGTGAAACCATTCTTACTATTTCTTCGCTCTCCTCAAGCCCTAGCTCAAGTGAAAGACGTGAAATGAGGAATGGAGAGTTAAGAGATTTTTCAGCACTTGTAGCCGAGCTTGGAACACCAACAAATATCGTGTATAAGACACGGTGTGGCATATCTACGCCACGAACTATAACACCATAATATGAAGCCATGCCTACTAGTACATCGTATTCCCCGTTCTCAAACTTGTCTAAGACTCTTCTACCAGCAAGCGCGAGGCCTGCTGGTATACCCTCCTCATTTAGTCTCTTGACTATACTTTTTGCTAACTCCTTACCAAATCTCTTTGCTACAAATACTAGGCCGCTTGCTTTGAGGCTCTTTATGACTTCAACAGTCTTTTCTACTAGTTCATTTTCACTAGTTATTAGGCCGAAGTTAGTTATACTACGAGTATAATCATATACTCTACCTATCTCGAATCCTAGTAGTTCACGGAATAGTTTTGGTTTTAGCCCGCGTACACGGCCGGTAGCAGAAGCTATTACTAATTGGCCCGGAATGGTACGTGTAAGACTTTTTGCAAGCTTGTATTCAAGGGTCTTCAACTCTTCGAGTAACCTTGTATACTTAGCAATGTTCCCGCTGACTTTTGCCGTGATGACTGCAATCTTTTTCTTTATTACCTGGTAAGCGGTATTGATGGTTTCCTCAGAGAATCCTAGAAGCATAAGGAGTCTATCTATGTTCTTTGAATTCCTAAGAACAGCATCTACATCATCAACTATAATGACATCAAACTTTTTATCGTTTACTAACTCCCAGCGCCGCGAGAGAAAACTCGTTGTGGATACTAGTATGTCGAAATTTCCAGCTCTTATATACTCTAATATCTTTTCTTTATAGTTCTTGCCCAAGCTAGAGTAGTACGCAACTATACTTATACTCTTGCCGACTCTCTGAGACATAGCCTCAAGCTTTGATACCACTTGTCTAACAAGGTTTTCTGTAGGCAGTAGATAGTATACTTTAGCACCCTCAAGTCCACGATATAATGCATAAGCTATTAGGAGCGTTGTCTTCCCTACGCCTGTTGGTGCCACTATTGCAATACTCTCACTCTGCAATAGCCTCTTAGCCCATGTGAGTTGCGCACTCCAAAGATTGTAGCCTACAACTTTCTTAAAGAAGTCTTCAAATGCCCTTAGTTCCCTAATGTTATTGTAGAGAAGAGAGTATCCGCGTAGAACACCCCGCTTAGCCAGTTTTTCACCAACAAGTTCTATAACGTCGTATATGTCATTACTTGCAACATCATCTAACAACTTACTGGCTTCAGGAAGGCATTTCCGGCAGGGTAATCCTTTTTCTAACCTTTTAGCAGATATATCGCCTCCACAGTTAGGACAAGCGCCTCCATATATTGGCGTTAGCGTGTGCCAATAGGCCACAACCATCATCCTCACTGGACTACCTAGTCCCAGAATTGTTTTGTTAGAGTCAGTTTGTACGTAGAGCCTTAGCCTAGTAGGCATAGTAAGACAGTAGTAGCATTGAGGAGAAAACCATAAATACTAGTCCTCCTTATCTGGAGGCTTCATGACGAAACCAGTCGAGGTGTGCACCATGGCAGAGGCAAGTGCAACCCCAAGCAATGTAGTTCTAGTCGGTAAGAAGCCTGTAATGAACTATGTACTAGCAACCCTGACCCTACTAAACCAGGGCGTCAACGAGGTTGTAATCAAGGCAAGAGGCCGTGCAATAAGCAAGGCTGTTGACACAGTCGAAATAGTAAGAAAGAGATTCCTTCCAGGCAAGGTTGACGTCAAGGACATAAAGATTGACAGCCAAGTAGTACAGAGCCCTGACGGCCGCCAGAGCAGAGTTAGCACTATTGAGATAGTACTAGTGAAGAAAGAAGAGTAACCCTCCATCCATATGACATAAAATAGAGCCAGCCTTTTTCCGCGTACAGCAAATCTCTAGCACAGAGATATCAGTAACTATAACACCTACCTCATTCTTACCCAAATCCACTAACTAGGGTTAAAGGATGAAATACTAGTTATACCCTATCATGGAATGGGGCTAATTAAAATGAAGAAACTATTCCTTTAAAGTGAGTATGTTTTCAAGCAAAATTATGGCGGGATTTAATCTAGGAAAAGAGGGTCAAGGCAACTTCATAGTAGCATGAAAAAATTAAACATAGTTTAAGCTACAGTACCTTGCTGTAGCTTTAGTAGCAGACGCTTGTACTCTCTCCTATTTCTCATTCGAGGAGCAAGATTCTTTCTTTGCTTAGCCGGTATCTTGGGTGTTTGCTTTCGTACCTTGCCTGCCTTTGTCAATGAGCCGTGGCTTGGCATAGCTGTATCCCTGAATACTAAGCTATCTAGCATCCCCTTTTATAGGTCTTTGCCTCTTACAATAGTTTTACCGGGTCATTGGGGGAGAGTATAGTGAGCGAAGATCCTTTGCCTGGCTATACTGGTGTTGTGAGAAAGGTTCTTAGCAAGGCTGGTGTAAGTGTAGGTGATAAAGTAAGGATTGTGACTAGTGATGGCAGAGTCTTTGTTGGTGTATTAATGCCGAGGTATAGCATCAAGCCTAAGCCTATAATAGTGCTCAAGCTAGATAACGGCTACAATGTAGGTATACGCATAGATGAAGGTACTGTTGTAGAACTTGTAAAGACTCGTGAAGCCATACTCAGGGAGGCTGCAGCAGGTGCACCAGCTGTTATCCCACTACTTGAGGAGAAGCCTGCCAAAAAGCCTCAAGAGCGCATTATGGTTGTTGGTACTGGAGGGACTATTGCAAGTAAGATAGAGTATGAGACCGGTGCTGTGAAGCCTGCACTTACAGCAGAGGATCTTGTAGAAGCTGTGCCCGAGATAGCTATGATAGCAAGAATTGAAGCCGATGTTCTGATGAACATTCTTAGTGAGAACATGAAGCCTAAGTACTGGGTTAAAATAGTAGATGCAATAGCAAGACACATAGACGAGGGATATGATGGTATAATAGTCGCGCATGGCACAGACACTATGACGTATACTGCTTCAGCAATAGCCTTTGCGTTTCGTGGTCTACCAGTACCAATAGCGTTTGTTGGTTCGCAGAGGAGTAGTGATAGGCCAAGCAGTGATGCAGCATTTAACCTAATAGCTGCAACACTCTATGCAGCAAAGTCAGACTACGCAGAAGTCGCCATAGTTATGCATGGAGAGACTGGAGACACTTATGCACTAGCCAATAGGGCGGTAAAGACAAGAAAAATGCATACAAGTCGGAGAGATGCTTTCCAGCCAATAAATGATAGGCCACTAATGAGGATTTACCCGTTTGAGAAGCGGCTAGAGCCTCTTCAGCCTCCTCTCCATCGAAGAGGTGAGCAGGAGTTACGTGTTGAGAACGGTTTCGAAGAGAAGGTTGCATTGGTAAAGTATTATCCAGGCATGGATGGTGAGATCATAGATTTCCTGGTTGATAGAGGGTATAAGGGCATAATCCTTGAGGGTACGGGGCTGGGCCATGTAGGTGAATGGCTTGTTGAACCTATAAGAAGAGCTGTTGATAATGGCGTCGTTGTGGTGATGACAAGCCAGACTCTATTCGGACGTATTAACATGAATGTGTACAACACTGGGAGGAAACTTCTAGCTGCTGGTGTGATCCCTGGCGACGATATGCTGCCAGAAGTGGCCTTTGTCAAGCTCTCTTGGATATTAGCCCATACATCTTCGCTCGACGAAGCAAAGAGGCTTATGAGAACCAATCTCGCAGGAGAAATCAATCCACGTCTAACTGTTGATTTATACCCGAGGTGGCTACAATGATTGAGCGTAAAGCAAACCCCAAGAGCATAAACCCAAGAGAACTCGGGCTAAAGGTTGGGCTAGAGATACACCAGCAGCTCAATACTAAGCACAAGCTATTCTGTAATTGTCCAACAATACTTGCCAGAGAAGGAGAAGTCGAGGACACATTTACGAGGCAGTTAAGGCCTACTAGGAGTGAATTTGGAGAAGTTGATGTTGCAGCATTATTTGAGTGGCGTAAGGGTAGGATGTACTATTACCATGCGCCTAGAAGTCACTCATGCCTTGTTGAGGCTGACGAGGAGCCTCCTCACGAGATAAACCGTGAGGCAATAGTGATAGGATTAGCTGTTGCCAAAGCATTAGGGTCTAGGCCTGTAGACGAGATATATGTTATGAGGAAGATAGTTATAGATGGCTCTAACACGACTGGGTTCCAGAGAACAGCAATCATAGCCCTTGGCGGTGCTATAAAGCTTCCCAGCGGGAAGAAAGTTGGCATTGAGACTATAGCAGTAGAAGAGGATGCAGCAAGAAAGATGAAGGACGAAGGCAAGTATACTCACTACAACATTGATAGGCTTGGCGTACCACTAATAGAGATATCAACATCACCTGACATCGAGACACCCGAAGAAGCCTACGAAGCAGCATTGACTATTGGCCAGCTCCTAAGACTTACAGGAAGAGTGAAGCGCGGTATTGGCACTATACGCCAAGACCTCAATGTCTCAATAAGGGGCGGTGTAAAGACAGAAATTAAGGGAGTACAGCGCCTCGACCTTCTCCCCAAGATAGTGTTGTATGAAGCCTTGCGACAGCATAGGCTACTTCAGATACGAGATGAGCTAAGAAGGAGGGGATTAACAGAGGATGAGTTAAGGAATGCTGCTAGGATAGTTGATGTCACTAGTGTATTCAAGAACACACAGTCAAAGATAATAAAGAGAGTGATTTCGCGGGGAGGAAAAGTTCTCGCAGTTAAGCTACGCAAGTTCCATGGTTTGCTCGGCGTAGAGGTACAACCTGGCCGTAGATTTGGCACTGAGCTAGCTGATTATGCGAGATTCTGGGGTGGTGTTGGAGGATTATTCCATAGCGACGAATTACCTGGATACGGTATAACTAGTGAGGAACTTAGAGAAGTCTATAAGCTCACTGGGGCTATTGAGGGGGAGGATGCTGTGGTAATAGTTGCAGACAAAGAGTTGAATGCTAGGAAAGCTCTTGAAGCTGTTGTTGAGAGAGCTGTTCAAGCACTCTATGGTGTCCCCAAGGAGACTAGAGCTGCACAAGATGACGGGACAACTAGGTACATGAGACCACAGCCAGGAGCAGCGAGAATGTATCCGGAAACTGATGTGCCTCCAGTGGAAGTTACTAAGGATATGCTTGCAGAGGCTGAGAGGATAAAACCCATGCATCCACTAGAGAAGATAAAACAGTTAACGGAGAAGTATGGTCTAAGTAGCGACTTAGCAAACCAGCTACTTCGCAGTCCTTATCTTGGACTCTTTGAGGAGCTTGCAGCAAAATATTCTGACAAGGTCCCAGCAACATATATAGCATCCCTACTCACGAATATACTCAGAAGCCTGCAAAGAGAAGGAGTGCCCACAGGGAATCTCACTGAAGAACATTTTGAAGGTATAATAAATGCAGTAGCAAACAATATAATAAGTAAAGATGCCGTTCCAGACGCCATAAAGTATCTGGCGAAAAACCCTGGTGCATCTATAGAAGATGCAGTAAGAGATCTTGGCCTAGAAAGAATGAGTCTCGACGAAGTAGAAAGGCTTGTGGAGGAAGCAATAGAATACAACATCAAAGCCGTAAAGGAGAGAGGGATTGCAGCACTAAGTAAGGTAATGGGCTATGTCATGCCAAAAGTTAGAGGGCGCATTGACGGCAAGATAGTTGCAGAAATAGCAAAAAGAAAAATAATAGAGATCTTAGAAGAAAGAAGGAGAGGAGACAAATAGGCTAAACTAAGATTTATTTGTGCGATGAAGTGTACTCCCGACGCTGAACTAGCACAGTGATGAGAAGGCATTTGTCCGAGCACAGAAAGTCAGTCAAAAAGAAAGAAGTCTTTATTTGGTTCATTTACAGGCCAGTAGCGCTTTCTCCTAAGACCTCAACACTTACTCTTGCCCCCTTCTTCACAATCTCTATGATTCTTTCAACGAAATCCTCCTCATAGGGCACACCAACAAAGGCTAATACACCATTTATAGCTATTGCTGGTACACTCATAACATTATACTTGTCAGCTATGTCAGGATTCTCGTATGCCTCAACTATTTCTGAGACAAACCTTTTATTACCATTTCTATGCGCTTCATACGCAAACATGTTCGCAAGAAGGGCTGCATAAGGACAATACGGGCACTGTGGTGTGACGATAACTTCTATGTGTATAGGCTCTGTTAGCGTCTTCAGCTGCTCTATAGTTGAAGTGTCAAGGCCACTGTCTTCTTGTGATATCCTAATTATGGTTTCTACTAGACCTCTTATCTCCTCACCACTAGGTGTACCTGTATAGCGTATTGCTCCCTTCATCAGTGTTAGTGATGGTATTCGTGTAATTCCTTGGTTTTCGAATTCCGACTTATTCTTGTTTCTATCATGTACATTAACTTTTATTAGTTTAACACCATTTCTTAGTGGTGCAACCTCTTCTAGGGTCTTAGCTATCTTTAATGTTTCACTACAATACTTACAGTTTGGCCCTATGAATACATCTATCTCTATTGGCTTGTTCATGTCCTCTAAAGCCTCTCTTATCGCTTCCTTTGTCTCCTCGTCTATCTCAATGGCTACTGGGTCGAACACTCTCAGACCACCCCCAACGTCTATTCCACAGACTGAGGTTAAAATTATGGGTGTAGGTGTTTACTAGTTTTCTCTGAGAGAAACTAATCCAATTTAGGAGTTGCACTCGTAAAAACTTTTTGCACTCTGGCATGGAGCCCTATAAAAACAGACGTTAGTCATATTAACACCCGTTTTCTAGTTCTTCACTTATAGGGTAAGGACCGTGGAACAAGCAGGGTTACTAACTACACCTTGTGAACTCGCTGTCAGAAAGTATGTGCCAGCAATACGAGCAGCTATAGCTTTAGTACTTGTCAAGGATTATGGCTTATCAGTTTATAGAGCAGCTAAGATACTGAAGGTTACACCTGCAGCAGTCTCAAACTACGTATTCAAAAGGAGAGGAGGTGAATACGTGGACTTCATACTAAGAGATGAAGAGTTACGTAATCGAGCAGTAGAGCTTGCCGAGAAACTTGTAGGTGAGGTTGTAGATGATAATGAAATCTCGAGGACGATGTGTGAGTTTTGCAAGGTACTACGTCAAAAGATTGAATCAACTGAACCACCCTGTAATATTTATGCATAGATAAAAGTTGATTAACATAGAAGAATAAAGCTTGAATTCACTGTAAGCCATTCTTATTTGTATCTAGCTATGAATGATGGTATCTTTATCACACTTAATGCTAGGATTCCAAGACCATAACCGTGAAGTGGTACTCTTACACGATCGTATTCTGGTACAAGCTCTGTAGACCCTCTAGTAGTCACTATTTGTGCTTTAATTATTTTATACCCGTTAAGGTATATTGATGAGTTGCTAGCTAGCCTCGATGTATTCCAAAGGAGTAACTCTATTCTAGCCTCGCGACTTCCTTGCCTTTTCACGTTGGCACCTATAATTAATGTGTTACCCTTTACCCAAAGAACTGGCCTTGACGTCTCAACACCCTTTACTAAGCTATATACATTATGTAGGAGCACTGCCATGTTAAGCCACGTAATAATCCTCGTTCTTGCAGGATAAACCGCTACATGGCCCTTCAACAAAGCTATGACTTGCTCTTCAGGAGAGTACTCAAACATACACGTGCTCTTTAGGCATATTATTGATGTATAGCTTCCTGGAAAACCAGCGAGAATCCACGGAACAACAAGTATACGTTTACGCTTTAGTCTTACACACCGATGAGAAAATAGGAACGGTAAACAAGTTACGGGTCTATAGTATTCTAGGTATATGTTACTACCAGACTCAATTACTTCAAATTCATGTTTGCTGGCTGGCTTGCATCCCAGCCTAGGCTTACAGTCTCTTTGACGCATAAAATCGTAGTAATCATGTATGAGTGGTGGCTTGTCTGATAGCATAGCTATGCGTTCAACAGCATCAGTTATTGAACTAAGTATACGTGGCGGATACTCATACTCTAGAGGCACAGGCTCGAGCGGGAGAAAGGTTGTCGCGCTCTTGTCTCTTTTATTCATATTTATACATGTACCATCCCGCCCACATAATGTATTCACACGATAATACTGATATATTTGTGGGAAAGGAGAGCCTGACAGCACGTAGAGTTGTACAATGTTAGGTTCAGAGAGAAGATATTCAATATCCTTATTCTGATAGTTCTCCACAAGGTCATCTATGATCTTCAATAGCTGCTTTCTCCCCCACCAATTTTATCAATAATGTCAAGCGTCTTTTTTACAAGTATAAGTGATAGGCTCCTTAAAGATGCACGTACACGCTCTTCGTCTACATCAACATTAAATCCTAGCTCTTCAAGTTTTTCTGCAAGGTTTTGGGCTTTCCTCTTGCTCCCTGCATCAACTATTACATGGATTAAATTCATGGGTTCAAGCCTTATAGTGATACGATAAATGCCTTGTTTATATCCTATCACCGCATGGTATGTAATTGTTGAGCCGTCTATTGTAGCATGTTTAGCTTCTTTTTCTAATACCATGAGACCATACTTCTCCATTAATTCTCTATACTGCATAGTTGGAGTATTCTCAGAGGCCACGGCTACTCGTCACCCCGCAAGATTGGTCGTCCCGTCCAAGGCTTCATCATCGTAAGACTCTTCATATTAGACTGTATGAGGCGAAAACATTGTTTTAATGGACGCTGCTAGTATTTGTATTCCACTAGTGCTTCTAGTACAGCACGTGTAGCTTTGTCCACATGCTCTTTTAGTTCTTCATGATGTTTTAGTTCTTCCTTTCCTGGCACAGCGAGATTGTCGGATATTATTAGTATAGCTGATGCCCTAAATCCCCGCATTATCGCTAAGGCATAGAGTGTTGCGACTTCCATTTCTACTGCTACTATTCCGCGTGATGACCACTTCTTTACGAACTCCTTGTCCTCAGCGTAGAATGCGTCACTGCTAAATACTGGGCCTAATACTACTCTTCCATGAATCTCTTTTGCTTTATCATAGAGCAACGTAGTCAATCTAGGATCAGGGGAGGCCGCCATGCATGAATCTGGCACATATGAACCTATAGTCCCCCCGTAAGTGTATGCTGCTCCAGTAGCTACAACAGCGTCTCCAATGTCTAGTTCTGGTATAAGGGCACCTGCCGTACCCAAGCGTACCATGACTTTTGCTCCAAGCATGCGTAACTCTTCAAATACTATAGCTGCTGACGGTGCTCCTATGCCGTGTACTGCTACACTTACACGCGTACCCCTGTAGTATCCCGTGTAAATATTGAAACCACGCTCACGGTTTACAAGTTCCACATCTTCAAGGAAGTTTCCCGCTATATGTTCTGCACGGGCTGGATCACCTACAACTATGACTTTCTCAGCAAGCTTGTCGGGGCTTATTCTGATATGCTGTGGCTTCAATGTCTTCCCCGAGAGAGTCACAGACCATGCGGGGACAATATATTTACTACTAGGGCGCTATAACAAGCTATGCTTGGTGGGCTGTGAAGAGCCCCCGAAAGCTGAATAGGTGCTGATGCACGAGCATCCTGAGCCCATGTTAAATAAATAGTTGTACTGTTTTAAACTCCTCACTAAGATTCTCTAGTAGGCGATGAAGAGTTTGACCGCTGCTTAGAGGACAAAACATGCTGATAATGGTAGCCGCAGAGCCCAAAAATAAACTGTTTTCAATTTTCATGTGGAGGGAAACTTATAGGAGTCCAGCTCGACTACAAGCTAGATAATATGGAGTGTGTATCATGAGTGAGGAGGCGTTAATGATTATTGATAAATACATCGGTGATCTCATAGAACGTATTATACACAAGTATAGATACAATGTTGACTTAGATGAAGAGTACGAGGAACTACTAAGATTTATCTATAGAAAACTGGTTCGTGCATGGTTTAACAGTAGGCGCCCTGATATCGACGAATTAGAGAGAGCATTAAGAGAAGCTAAGAGGAGAAGGAGACAGTTAGAAGTTTTGCTTAGTTACTTGATTAGTAGGTATGCTGCTAGGCATGGCCCCATATATCTGCCTCATCGAGGAGATTGGTACGATGAGAGATTCTAGAACGGGGTTCTGGTCGCGGTAATTTCTTCATCCCTCTCTGGGTCGAGGGGGGCAAGTTCCAACATCTCCCCTAGTTTCGTTATACTATACTGGTAGCCGGGTCTATCACTCTTTTGACTTCTACTCTGCCTTACATATGGTGAGGAGTTAAGTTATGGCTAGAAAACGTAGACATGCATCAGGAACTAAAAGCAGAAGATCTAGAAATAGAGGGGTAAGGAGAGTTTCTCGGCAAGGCATAGATGTTGACTCAGTAGTGGAGGCACTTGTAGACGAGTTTGCTTCTCGTAGTGGTCTAGATATACTGGGCCTCTCAAGAGAGGACTATGTCGAGATTTTAAAACCAATTGTTGCAGGTATTATAGACCAATACTCGTCTAGACCATCGAAGGAAGCCATAATGTCTAAGATTAGGGCAGCTATACAAGGTGTATATATGCTTGCTTCTGCCTATATGCTTGAGAAGGATGTCCCGCTAACACGTGAACGCCTCGAATTTATTGTGACTAACGCTCCACAAGTAGCAGCACGTTATGTCTCAAAGCTCTATAAAGAGCTTAAGTCTAATGGATTAGATTACTTGATACCTCTGCTTCGTAAAGCTTGGGAGAGCTACGGTAGACCAACGCCTATAGCCTGTCCATATTGTGGATTTAGGGGATTAACGCCAGACTTTGTCTGCATTGTATGCGGTAGAGAGATTGAAGAACATGAGGTTAAGAAGGCTATTGATTTCAATGAGAAACTAAGAGAGTTTGTAGAGTTCTATAGCCCAAACGATGTTATAGAGGCTATTGAGCGCGGTTACGTTGTAGTTAACGAGCACGTTAAGCCTCCTAGCGCACAGCTACAACCTAATAAACCTGAGCTTGTTCTACACTTATCTTATGAAGAAAAAGAACTTCTGAGGAGAATGCTGAGAGAAAAAGTGCGGGGTTCACACTAGTGGTTAAGCAGATTAGTGAGAAGGAAGAACTATCGAGCATACTTTCAAGGTCAAAACTAGCCATCATAGTTGTCTATGACTCCAGAGATGTTACTGGAAGGTATATTTCAGGGATCATAGAGGATCTTAGCAAGAGTCTTGAACCCGTGTTCAGCATATTAGTAGTTGATGCAGCTATATCCCCTCTACTTGCAAGAACATTAGCTAAGAGTTATCCTAGACTTTTACTGTATATTGATGGTAGAAAAGTGTGGGAGCAAATAGGCTTTTTCTATACAAGTAGTAATGACCGTTACGCCATTAGAAGAGGTATACTTATGGCTTTGAGAAGTAAGGGCATTAGACTCTCAGCGCTGGGTGTAAAATTAAACTTTTAATAAGAGTAATATAGTCTACATGCTGAGAGAAAGGCGCAAATATCCTATCATTTGCTTGTCCCGAGTCTCCGTTTCCTTATATTATTAGTCCGAGCCGTCCTCGTGGGTAGTGAGATCTAATCATTATTTCCCTAAGCTGATTGTGCGTTAAGCTTATATAGAAGCGCCTCTGAGTGGGGGTACATGGATATGGAGAGTATGTAGAGAGAGACGAGGTGATAGACTTGGCGCTTAGTGTGCCAGTACTCATCCTCAAGGAAGGTACACAGCGTGTGTATGGCAGAGAAGCTCTAAGAAACAATATTCTCGCAGCTAAGGTTCTAGCTGAAGTACTCAAGAGTAGCCTGGGACCACGTGGGCTCGACAAAATGCTCGTAGATGCCTTTGGTGATGTCACCATAACCAATGACGGTGCAACAATACTAAAAGAGATGGAAATCCAGCACCCAGCAGCAAAGCTACTTGTTGAAGTAGCCAAGGCCCAAGACGCAGAAGTCGGTGATGGTACAACAAGCGCTGTAGTACTTGCAGGGATGTTGCTAGACAAAGCTGAGTCACTACTAGATGAGAATATACACCCAACAACAATTATTGAGGGTTACAAGAAAGCTCTTGACTTTGCACTACAAGAAATACAAAAGATTGGCATAAAAGTAGATATTAATGACCGCACACTATTGAAGAGAATAGCTTCAACAAGTCTAATAAGCAAGTATGTCGGCAGTGGCGCAACAATGGAGAAGCTTACTGAAATGGCTGTGGATGCAGTGCTTCGTGTGGCTGAGCCAAAACCCGATGGCACATACGAGGTAAGAGTTGACCGAATCAAGATAGAGAAGAAAAAGGGCGGCAGCCTACTTGACAGCCAGCTAGTTGATGGTATTGTTCTTGATAAGGAGGTTGTGCATCCTGGTATGCCTAAGAGGGTTGAGAATGCCTTCATAGTACTCCTCGATGCACCACTAGAAGTAGAAAAACCAGAGATAACAGCAAAGATAAACAT
>JALTZF010000115.1:1625-2063 GCA_027046265.1 Pyrodictiaceae archaeon | reverse complement strand
ACTAGCATAGACCCAGAAAGGATCGCTAAGAGGAGTAGGGCTAAGCGTGAGCTTTCACGCATCTTCTTAGACCGAAGCGCAAAGGGAGAACTACGCTGGACACTAGCACCATACCCCACAAGAGCACTAGCGCAGGAGGCCGATATGAGTATACTTGAATACGAAGAATTCGTCTTTCACGCAACAATGGTTGACCGCGAAGACCCTGTAAAAGCATGGGTAGAGCAGGCCAATTGGCAACAAAAGATTGCTGATTTCCTCAACAGGGTTTCTGAGCTACACTATAAGGGCCCAGGCATAGACTTCCACATACAAGTCCATGGGCGTAAGTGGGTGAACGACGACGGCAAATACAATATGCCTGGAGGGGAAGTCTTCACAGGCCCCGTAGAGGACACTGCTGAGGGCTACATAGAGTTTGATTACCCAGCAATATGG
>JALTZF010000115.1:765-1615 GCA_027046265.1 Pyrodictiaceae archaeon | reverse complement strand
AATATGGAGAGGCCGAGAGGTTGACGGTATAAAGCTCGTGTTCCGCAGAGGAGAAGTAGTTGAAGCACATGCAAGTAAGGGAGAGGAGTTCCTAAGAAAAATGATAGCTACCGACGAGGGCTCTAGGAGGCTAGGCGAGCTAGCTTTCGGCCTTAACTACAACATAACAAGATTCACAAGAGAAATACTCTTCGACGAAAAGATAGGAGGGACAATGCACATAGCACTAGGCTCCTCGTACCCTGAGACTGGTGGACAAAACGTCTCAAGTATACACTGGGACATGATAAAGAGCCTTAGGAACCACAAGGTATACGCTGACGGGGACCTAGTCTACGAGAATGGCCACTTTATCGAAGAAGTAATATAGATACTACAAGAGGCACGAGACAAGTCTATGATATTAAGTGGTTATAGAGAGGGCTAGCTGGCATGAGAATACGCGTAGTCATATTTGACTTAGGCAACACTCTTGTCTACGAAGACAAAGAAAAGAGCCTTGAGGATGCAAGCTTAAGCATAGCCCTGAAGTATAGTATAGACAGGCCGCCAGCCTACACCACAGTCTACCGCCTCTTGGGGATGAGGCAGACAGACTTTTGTGAAGCAAGCCTAGACGCAGCAGCATACTATTATGCATCACTAGTAGGCGGGGGAAGAGTAGACATTATGGCAGCTAGGAAGATTAGAGAGGAGCTAATCCGGGCGCTCGCACTAAGCCTCAAACCATACCCAGCCACGAGAAGAATCCTCGAAGAACTCAGAGAAAGAGGCTACAGGATAGCACTCATATCCAATGCTTCATCACAAGAAGCTGTCGAAGAAACACTGAGAAGACTAGGCCTCATAG
>JALTZF010000115.1:0-755 GCA_027046265.1 Pyrodictiaceae archaeon | reverse complement strand
GTAGTGACAAGTAGGCTTGTAGGAGTAAGAAAGCCTGACCCAAGAATATTCGCTTACACACTAACACTCCTCCAGTCCAAGCCAAGCGAGGCAGTACACGTAGGCGATAGAGCATACGAGGACGTGTTAGGAGCCAAGCTCGCAGGACTCTACGCAATACACCTAGCAACAAGTGAGCCACCATCACCAATAGCAGACAAAGCCGTAGAAAAGCTCGAAGACATACCAGATGCTATCAGTAGGCTTGACGCTTAGAAGAGGAGAGACGGTACTCTTAGGCTATGAGGATTAAGTCTCTTCACGCCTGCTTAGCGTCTCTTTCTCAACAAGTAGTAGTAGGTGTAAGAGGAGACTATTACGAATAATGGGAAGAATACAGCGTCAACATATCTTAGTAAGTACTTGCGCAGCATCTTGTCTAGCAGTGGGTCTGTAAGCTGCTCATAGAACATGTAGTCGTTCAGGATAGGAAGCAACTCCAGAACCAGCAAGCGTATGGGTAGGAGACCCCAACCACCAACTAATACAGCTAGAACCCAGTAGAGTACTGCTCGAAGCCTCCCAGCATCTTCGCCCATAACACTAGCAAGCAGTAATGGCAAACGGATAACAAACCAGTACAAGACAAGCACAACATAGACCGCGGCAATAAAGAGGTCTACCACAAACAGCCTAGCAGCAGTCCTCGTAGCTTCACCCATAAATAAGCCTAAAACAGCCCCAACACCACCAGTAAAGAGTACTGGCCTATACAC
>JALTZF010000114.1 GCA_027046265.1 Pyrodictiaceae archaeon | reverse complement strand
GTACAAGAGCTACTGCAAGCTTCCTTAGCCTATACCCTTCATCTTCAATTATAACATTTGCAAGTAATGTTAAGCCAATCATTTTTCCAATCTTATCACCTATTAAGAAATAAATAAAATTAATAATATATGGTGAGTAAAGTATAGCGTATTTCCTAAGCGGCTTAAGTTCCGATGTGTTCGGTACATGGATGCTGAAAGAGGGTAACAAACCGTCAATTGTAAGTACTAGGCGTGGCTTAAATCCGAGAATTCTAGCAACACCGTAATGTGTTAGTTCATGTAGTATGGCATATATTATCATCATACCTAGCAAGTTGAGTAGCTTCAGCAAGCTCTCTGTCCCTGTAGAGAAGTTAAACGGTATTACTTTTTAGCATGGTTGACGAAACTTTCACTTATGAACGACTCTCTAATAGTTTATTTTCAGTCAATAGTATTAATACGAGAGTATGCCTGGTGCATGATAGTATTGTATTTTCTCCTCCTAGTTTTACTTTAATGAGGTCTTGTTCAGGGGCGACTATGTACAAGATTGCAAAGTTAAGGAGCTTGGAGAGTAGTGTAGTTGTTAAAGGGTGTAAAATGGATTTCAGAGGAAAGGATGGCTAAAACTTAGGCGTAGAGTGCGTAGTATCTTCCTTCATCATCTCCTTCAACCAATCCTTCCTCAATGAGTTTATTAAGTGCGTATCTTATCTTGTCTTCACTTGCTAGGCCAGACAAGATTTCATGTAGTTCGCGCACTGTCCTTGGCTGCTCTCTTAACAAGTTTAGGATTATTTCTCTAAGCTGGTACTCGTTTGGTGCAACTAATACCACCACTTCGTCATCCTCGTATAGTTTCTTCAAGACTATGTCTTTGTTGTACACAAATACGTCGTCACCAGTCCGTCTTGGGCCGGAACTCATGGACATTTCGGTTCCCTCCAGGCCATTTCTTATGCCTACACCCTTATATAGTGCTTAACTCCTTGACACTATTCTGACCTTGTGGGAACTCTACTTGATGTTTATTGTTGATAACGTATTATCTAGCCGGAAGAGTGTTGGTGCGCTCATACCTACTATTTAATAATATCTAGGCTTGGAGCAGTGAGGTGTTGCTTACTTGGTAGTACTGGCTAACGATTATGACTTAAAGCTGAAAATATTGAGAATTTGTGGCTTATTAGATTCTCTCATGAATATTACTCAGAAGCTTAGGGATATATACTCTCGTAGCCTAGCCAGTATTACTTCTGCCATGGGAAATGAAGCTTATGAGAAGAGAATTAGGGATATACTATCCAGTATTGAACTAATTAGTAGAATTGTATTAGAATCACACGAGAAGGTCTGTGTTAGTGAAGTATCTTACATGAAGCTATATGAAGTATATACATGGTTCGACAAATTCTACACTAGAATATTTACTTCGCCACTGCCCGGACAAGTTAGACAACTATATTATGAAATATTCTACAACTTGAAAACAATAACAATGGGAAAGAGGCATAAACTCTAGGAACTCTATTAAGCTCCGTCAGCGGCCTAAAGCATCTTCATCGGAAGTATTTGCTCCCTCTGTAGAGGCCTTTTCACATCACATCAAACTACTAACCAGTAGCTATTACTCCTAGACAACATCTAACACTAGTCCCAATATGCGTCCAGCGGATACCACTAATTAACTATTTCTAAACCAGAAGATAAGTAACACAAATAATGCTTTCCCTGCAGATAATCCAGCATACAATTTGGGGAGTAGATGAAGCTCCTTGACGCCTTACAGACAGCTCTTAGAGCTGCACGTGTACCGGGTAATGTTGTCGCAAAGATTTTAGGACATGTTGAGAGAACGCTTGATGTATATAAAATTAATGATGACAGGCTCTTGCTTAGTCTGCCTGATTGGAACCTTTGGCTGGTAATAGTTAAATCGATTCTATCTCCTATCTCTAAAATGCTTAAGAAGGAAGGATACTGTCATGCAAATGCTATGGTTGTCAGTGCAATAATGGTACTTGATGAGCGTATTGCTTCTATGGTTAAGAGATGGGTGAAGGATAGATGCAAAATAGACCTTGATCCTTGCTGTAGAAATCCTGCATGTTGCAACTTGGGATAAGTTAGGCTATAGATTTGGCCTATCCTTAAGAGAAGGTGATTATACTGGTATGGAGTCTAGGACTTCATGGTCTTGGGTTGAGGCCTTTATTGTATTTAGTTTAATACTCAAAAGACTCTGTGAGAGTAGTATGCTGACACGTGAACTCATAGAAAAGTCTATCAGAGAAAGTGTTTTAGTGACTAATAAGAGTTCCTTGATGAAACAAGTAGAAAAGCTTAGAGAGGGGAAGAGCATAAGTTTTAGTGAACTTTTATCAACTATTTCATGCAGCTTAGAGAATGCTCTTCTAGAGGAGAATAAAAAGTTGCTGGAGTTTATACAGAGAATGTCTGAGGAGAGTGAGTGTAAGAGAATCCTATTTCACATTAGAGATCTCTTGCTAGAGAAGTAAAGTCCTAGGATTAGATCTAAAGCTTTATTCATGTGTAATGCGTATTACCGCGCATCTACCGATTAGTGTGTATAAAGAGCCACAGTATGATTAGAGGAGTGTAAGCATGCCGTGCCCATGGTATAAGGGCGGAGTATGTACATCACCAAAACTGAGAAGACCTTCACCCGCTGTAACACATCCCTCACGTTGTCTTGGTAGTGAACTTGAGTATAAGTCGTGTCAATTCTATGTTGAAGAACAAAATAGTGGTAGGACTGAGAGCAAGCTAGTAACTAGTTTAAAGCCAGCAATAGCCCAGCAACTACGTCCCTATAATCCTATTCATGTAATTGAGAATAAACCTTCTGAAAAATGTCCTTTTATAAAAGTCTATAGCTATAGTGGGGGTTACTTGGCTGAATGTAAAGTACTTAGTAGATTATTAACGCGAAGTGAGGTAGTATTATGTAGTAGTAATTGGAGCGCATGTCCTTTCTATAAGATTGGATCAAAAAGACCCAAAGCCTATGTATAATGTCTCCTTTCTAAAACCTTTATTCTTGATTTCTTAATACTATAATTTTCCAAGTGTCTTTAAGAGATTGATCAGTTCTTCAAACTGTTTGATTTCTCGCTTACCTTTAACCGTATAAGTTATATGAACAGTTTTTCTTTCATCGTCAAAGCTTATAGTAGCTTCTAAATTCCTAGCTCTAATTACAATAGCATTGTTAGACTTGCTAATGCTAAATTGTAATTTTTCTTTTTCCAAGTATTCTTTAAGTCTTCTAAAGACTTCATCAATGTCAGCTACAGTTGCTGAGGTTTCCTCCTCAGCACTTTTTGCCCCTTCTAGTTCACGTAATATTTTCTCTATGGCCTCTTTAACCTCATCAACATCACTGTAAGCGTTTCTTGCTTCGAGCAGTATTTTCTTAAATACCTCTACAGAATCTTTTCCTGCACCTTTAATGAATTGAAGTAATGACTTGAAGTCGTCGCTTTGAAGATACTTTGCTAGCCCACGTATATCGCCTCCAAACACATGGAACTTGTACTTGTCTTCTGCTCTTCCAATCTGCTGCCTTATCTCATCCGCTATTTGACGCGGTACACTCTCTGTTGCTAGCACCCTATTAACAATTTGACGTAGAAAGTCTTTTCTAGCTGGCATAGCTATAATCCACCATCTTAGGCCGCAAACATCCACAACCTATTATAGTTTTCACCTTGAAAATATATGGGAGAACTCAGACGCTGATAGATGTACGGATAACCATTAGAGCCTACAACGAGTAAAGAGTACAACCTATGAGGTTTCAATTATGGAAGCATTAATTAAACATCATAACGTTCGTACAATGGAATTCTTTAAGAACACAGACAAGAAATACAAAACAATAATAGTGATACGTGATCAAAGCGGAAACAAGCACTGGTATAGACTAACATTACACCCCGTAAAAGTTTCCCTAGACACTACTTGTTTGAAACACGTGAGTACTTGGGTGTTTACAGTGTCAAGAGATCCAGGCTTTGAGTCTTATGGTATAGTATTTAGGAGGGTTGTAGACGTTTTTCTAAAAATAAAATACTTATGGGATGGAAACTCATTGAAGACACGTGTAGAAATTTCATGCAATCCTATGTAAGGCTCTTTTAAGCTAATTACTATCTTTTGTATCCTATTTTTCTCAAAAATAGCCTCCGCTCAGCTATATCGTTATCGCCCTCCACACCTAGAGGGGTATACCCGTCAACAACTCCTATGACTCCTCGTCCCTGATCAGTTTCAACGATTACTACTTGGAGCGGGTTAGCTGTTGCTGCATATATGTTGACTACCTCATGAACCATCTTTATTGCATTGAGCACATTTATTGGCCATGCATCGCGTATGTATACTACAAACGTGTGGCCTGCACCTATGCGCTTGCATGCTTCTATAGCAGTCTTTCTCAGCTCTTCGTCATTGCCCTCATGCCTTATTAATCTCTTCTGGCTTGCTTCACAGAATGCGAGGCCAAACTTTATGTTAGGTACACTTGTCACAAGCGCTTCGTAGAGATCTTCAACTGTTTTTATGAAGTGTGCATGCCCAACAATAACGTTTGCCCCCTCTGGTATAGGAATATTAACCACTTCTATCTTGACGTTCTCGCACATAAATGCCCACCCAATCCTTCAAGCTTATTGGGGCCCTCTAGGCCCGGCTGATTCTTCACTATGCGGGTCAGTCCCGCCGTAGGCTAAGCTAGTCTTGCTCGAACCGCTAGCAGTTTGGAGATTCCTCGTCACAGGGCCCCAGTACTAGAGGTAGTATCTTGTCATAGTTTAATATTGTTAATTTTGGTGGCTTTGAATAACTGAAATGCGGGAGAATATCCTCAAATCATGAGAATGGGTGAAATATTATGGTTAGGACAGTTGCCAGAATTTATCGTGCAAGACACGTCAATATAGGCCCTGTAAAGGTTAGAGCGTACATGCTTGAGAAAGAGACAAGCATTAATGGGGACTTCTTTGATGTATATACAGACATTGTTGAACATTATAAGAATACTGAGGGCGTCATAGTTGAGGTGGTGAAGTATAGTAAGGATGGTAAAGAGGAGTATGTTGCTGTGTACACCATCGATAAAGGGAGGTTACTATTTCAGAGGCCAGCAAAGCTGAAAAGAATAGTCTTAATAGATGAAAAACAAGCAACTACTCTCGTACCCCAATCTCTTGATAGAGCTTCATCGTATACCTTATCTGAAGATGTCTATGTATACTTGGGTGAAATAGCTAGTGAGAAACCAGTTTGGGGAGTATTAATAGAAACTGATAAAGGATCACGCCTTGTAAAACTAACCAAATGAAGGGATGAAGAGAGACTCCAATAGTGATCGATTACTGGATGAGCGTGCTCCGCCCCTTCAGACCTTACCAATACACTATGGCCATGAAATTATATTATAGTCTCGTTGCTTTTTGCCAGAGTACGGTCACTAACTTTTCCCTAATAATATTCTTCAATGTCTCCATATGGACGCGTTTTGCGTGTAGATAAAACCCCTTCTTTGTAAAGGGCCCCCTACCACATAGCTTACAACGGATTATCGAGTTTTCATCAATAATGATGAGTGAATCTTTGTACTCCTCAATGACTTTCTCTGCAACCTCTCTAATAGGTCGTGGAAGTTTGTCAATATTATAGGAAAATTCCAACGCTTGTCGGAGTAGCGCATCAGCTACTATTTCAACTATTTCGTCTAGATTGTATGGGGCTCTTTCTTTACTCATTGCTCAACCCTGTGTGGGCGGTGTAGATAATAGTAGTAGCAATGTCCTTTTAACTGTGGCACAATCTCTCTTATCGATGATAATTTCAATTCTTGAGATAGATTCTTCTTTAACACCAAACGCGGATACTAAATCTTTAAAGATGTGTTTTGTGACCTCTTTATTGCATGCATCTGAAACTAAATATGTGAGAATGTTGCGGATATACTCTTCGCCAAGACTTTCTATAAGTGCTATCGGGTCGTGAGCTTTATTAGCTGCATCAATAATGCTTCCTCTAACATAGTCTCCCGGTACACGTTTCAGTATGTATGATAGAGCATCGTAGTAACGGCTTAGCGCTTCATAGTATTCAAAGCCTAGTTCTTTAAGTGTTGATGCCGTCGCTAGCATGAATGCAGCATACTCAGCTACATCAATTAATTGGGGTTCAACGTCTTGAAATACAGTATGGTTGTATGTGTATGTTAAGCTTGCCCTATTTTCCGAAACAGCTTCAGCCAAGGGTAACCCCGAAGCCTTTGTTATCAAAGTATGGATAGGTGTAAGCGTTTGTGGGCGCGTAATACCTAATAAGAAAGACTAAATAGACAATATAATATTGGGTTGCTATAACCAGCTTCTGGCAGGGTATTGATGATATTAACCCGGGTTGAGCCTGCTAGGGCGATGAATGATCCTAGTCCATCTGAGCCTTGTTGGCAGTACATACCTATATTAGGGATTAACTAGCTAAAGAATAATTATGTCAATATGGTGTGTATGTGTATTGTTTTGCGTTAAATGTGGTCGCTTGCTTGAGCCACGAAAGAGTATTGGTGCTCTATGCCTTGAATGTTATGTTGAGATGAATAAGCTTCTATGTATTCCCGAAAGAGTTGAGTTTGAATACTGTAAATACTGTGGCTCTATACGTTGGGGGCATCAATGGATTTCTGGCGGTGAAGTTAGCGAGGCTTCTTTGGTATTTACGAAGAAATTTCTGGAAAATCGTATAAAACCATGCCTTAATACTGTTAGACGCTATGAGCTAGTTGATTTGCATCCATTAACAGTCCCCTCATGGAGAACTGTTTATAGTGCTACATACAGTGTACTCATAGAAGGTGTTGATGAAACTGTAAGGCAAGAATATAGCTTGGAAGTCTATGCACGCCCAACGATATGTCCTTCATGTAAAAATGCTAGAGGAGGTGACTATAATGTACTATTACAAATTAGAGGTATATCTCCAACAGAGCTGGCTAGGACTCTTAGAAGACTACTTGATAGTAGCACGCAAATAGCCAGCTCTATAGTTGATGTTGTAGAGCATAGTAATGGTGTTGACTTCTTGCTACTCGATAGAGGTAGTGCAACAAAAATTATACGCGAATTAAAGAAGTACTATAACGCTAACATAAAGATAACCAGTGAAGATGTAGGCGTGACTTCCCGGGGCAGACTTAGGAGACGGACAGTAATCTCTCTTTCCCTATTATCTTCTAGAACTAGAAGGCAAAGTAGAGCTAAAAGCTAAATCAGACCATTGGAGGGTATCATGTTGTCTGTTGACGATAAGCTATTAGAGGACATTGACGAGGAAATACTTGAAGAGATATATAGAGCAGAAGCCGAGATTATGGAGAGGACAAGGAAACGCAAGAAGCCTTATCCAAGTAACATAGATCTGGTTAGAACTATAGTTGAGGCGGTTAAACTATTTCATGGACATCCCAACGATTTTGTAGACTATGTTTTAGAGCTACTTGAAAATAAAGGTTTCGATGTAAGACATGTAACTGTTAAACGTATTTGGCGTCTCTATGAGATGCTTGTACGCAAGGGAGTTATAAGTGATAAGCTGAGAGTAGTATACTAGGCCTCTCTACAGGGGTGCGCCCTAATAGAAAGGAGAGCCAGTAATGTCGCGGCACTGCTTTGTAGCATAGTCTGCTGAAACATCTACATCTAATGTGATAGGTGAGGTGGCAAATATTGAAAGTTGTGTTAAAGCATGAGGATGGTTGGCTATTAATCAAAGAAGTTTATATGGTTAAACGTGGTGTTGGGCGACGTCGAAGCAAGAGTAAGCAAGCATCACCGTATAGCACTGTTGCTGAGAGCATTAATTCTCCTCCTATCGATGGCTACAAGTATGCTTCTAAAATAGAGGTTCCTGCTACAAAAGTAATGAGATTTATAATAAAAATGTTTCAAGCACCCGGCGAAGCAGTAATAGTCATAGAGCCCGCATCTCTTGAAACTTATAAAGCTTTGATATATGCTAAGACTAGACGTGAAGCAGAAAGAGTTTCAAAGCTTGCTGAATCAGTTATATCTCAATTGAGAACCAAGCGTGGTAAGGAGGCGGAAGAGATTGTTGCTAGTGAAGTTTATGAGGTAGAAGAGGCTGAGGAAGAAGAATGAACTTTGTATGTGAGGTATGTGGCTCTAGTCCAGCTAAATTTGAATGTAGTATCTGCGGGCGAAGAGTGTGCGACAAACACTTCAGAGCTCAAGAGAGCGTATGTAGTATTTGTGCAGACACACTTTGTAGTATATGTCATAAGCGCTTATCTCTGGCTTCTTGTGAGATCTGTGGCCGTATAGTTTGTGAGGAATGTTCTATTCAAGTAACTCCAGTAATAAGGATATGCACGTCCTGCGCATCGACATATGGCGCGAGATGGCCCATACCCGAGATTATTAAACGCGACGTAAAGGCTCTTGCAAATATGCTTTCTAGGTACATGCCTAGGAGAAAAACTCAGTAATCTCCCTGCGCTTCATCCTAGGCTTTATACGTTGTGGAATAAGGTGGGAGCCGTCACACGTTTCTGCTGTCTGCAACTCTTGGAAGCCTTCACGGCAAACAGCAAACTCCATCCCTAAACGTTGCGCCTCCTCTTTAACCGTCACTAAGATCCTTTTCCTAATATTAGCTGGCAAGTACCAATAACCATACGTCCATTGCCCCTCTACCCTGTATAACCTGTTATACTTCTCTTCTAACTCTGGAAACTCGGCTAAGATCCTCTTAAGCGAGTCTGGTCTAGCCTTAAAAGTTGATGTTACTACAAATCGTGCACCGGCATTATTCGCTGCAACCAAAACTTCACGGATTTCCTCTCTGCTATCATTTATAAATGGGAGTATAGGGTCAAGACGGATTCCCACTGGGACACCACTCTCTGATAATGCTTGAAGAGCATTTATGCGACGCGATGGTGGTGGCGCACCCGGCTCTATACGCTTTGCTACATTGTCATCTAAAGTTGTTATAGTCATGGTCACAGCTGCATTACCCTTGGAAAGTATGTCGCTGTCTCGTGCGACTAAAGAACCCTTTGTAATTATGAGAACCTTGTATCCTTTAGGGAGTAGCTGTTGCAAGGTCCACCGTGTCAGCAAGTATCTTTCTTCTTCAGGAGGATAAGGATCGCTGCTTGTAGCTATATCTATATGGTAACGTGGGTCTATTTTGTGTAAGTCTTGTAGAAGCCTTCTCTTATAGTCTTTCTTTGGTGTACTAGGCCTTCTACCTATATATGATGTCGCATAGCAATATAGGCAGAAATGACTACAACCTGTATATGGATTTAATGAGTACTTGACAGGACATGTACAGAGAGGGCTGCCCCACGGGTCAAAATTCTTTATGAGGCTTCCGTCCCTGAGTTTCCCAGCTACCCTTCTGTCCTTTCTTGCTATATTGTTCATAGCGTTGCTCCTTCTAGTTGTTGATTCGCCTAGTAGAGACGTTATAAAGTTGTTGTAGTTTACTAGAGTTCGATGTTTGCATGTCTCTTTCTCAGCTCACTCTCATCTTTCCCCAGCCTATGCATAAGCTCAACAACGACGCCATCAAGGAATACAAGTGCTGTATCCTCGAAGAGTGTTCCTAGAGGAGCTAGTGGCTCGTGGATTCCAAGTATCTGGCGCGCGAAATAGTCTATGTCGGGCACAAGCTTAGTCCGCCCTGGGACTTCTACTATTACGTCTGCATACTGTGCGAGAGGGCTATCAGGATAACTCGTTATAGCTACTACTGTCGCCTTTACTTTCTTTGCCGCCTCAGCCGCTGTGACTATTAAGCGTGTACGTCCTGACCCTGAAACAGCTATAACTACATCTCCTTCCCCTATACTAGGTGTTATTGATTCGCCTAAGACGTAGACGTTAAAGCCAAGGTGCATCAGCCTCATCGCAAAAGCTCTACCTATGAGGCCGCTCCTCCCAGCACCCATTACGAGAACCTTGGCCTTACGTTTGTATGCGTCAACGAGTACATCGATGAACCTTTCTACTTGGTCCTTCCTAAGCCTCTCAGCGACTCTCTCTATGAAATATGCTATCTCCTTCATAGTCTTAACAACATACTCCATTGGAGGTCTTCACCTAATAGGACTCTTCCTCTCTAAGTTTCAGCCAAGGTTCCCGTTGCCGAGTCTTTATGTGTGTGAGGTAAAAAACTATGCAGGCTATATTAGTAGGAGTTTTCTAGTAGTCCAGTACTGAACCCTATCTTAGGCTTATGTGGGGCGCTCATCATGTCGGTCGGAGGCTTAAGTACAGTGCGGAAAGAACCCCTAAATGAGTTTGCTAAATGGCTGTTTGACATGGCAAGGAAATGGCAGGAAGCATGGATGCAGGACAAGATATTCGAGGCGGACCCCATAGAATCTAAGCCTAAATTCTACATAACTGCAGCATTCCCGTATCCTAATAGTCCTCTTCACTTAGGTCACAGTAGGACATACACTATAGCAGACCTCTATGCCAGATTTAAGCGTATGCAAGGCTATAATGTATTATTTCCAATGGCTTTTCACTACACAGGAACACCTATCCTCACTATGGCTGAGGCTATAGCTAACGGGGATAAAGAGCTTATAGATCTTATGATAGAGGTTTATGATGTTCCACCTAATGATATTGAGAAGCTAAAGGACCCCCTTTCTTTAGCTCGCTACTTCCATGAAGACGCCAAAAAAGCTATGATAGAAATAGGATATAGTATTGATTGGAGGAGAGAATTTACAAGTGTAGATCCAGAGTTCAAGAGTTTCGTGGTGTGGCAGTACAATAAGCTAAGAGAAAAAGGCCTCATAACACGTGGCACACACCCAGTTGGATGGTGCCCTCTTCACAATATGCCTGTAGGAATGCATGATACCAAGGGAGATGTTGAGCCAGAAATTGGTGAATTTACACTCATACTCTTTGAGCACAATGAAGGCTACCTACCAGCGGCAACATTACGTCCAGAGACTGTTTTCGGTGTAACTAACCTATGGGTAAAACCCGATGCTACTTACGTCAAGGCCGAAATTGACGGAAAGATCTACATAATTAGTAAACGTTCAGCGGAGAAGCTACGGTTCCAGCGTGATAGCATAAGAATAATAGAAGAGTTTAAAGGCGAGAAACTGATAGGTACTCGTGCACTAAATCCTGCAACTGGGCGCTGGGTACCGATTCTCCCTGCAGACTTTGTGGATCCAGGCACGGCCACAGGCGTAGTAATGAGTGTTCCTGCGCACGCTCCCTATGACTATATAGCTCTGAAAGATCTTCTAGAAAGAAACTTAGAGCTCTTAAAGAAGCTTAGAGTAAGTCTTGACGAACTCAAGCCTATACCCTTAATCAGATTAGAAGGCTATAGTGAAATCCCTGCTCGAGATATAGTTGAAAAGCTTAATATTAGAAGCCAACATGATCGAGAAGGCCTTGATGAAGCCACTAAGATGATATATAGTGAGGAATACCATAAGGGTGTAGTTAGGGAAGACATTGTTAAGTATGTATATCCAGACAAGGATCCAGAGACACGAAAATATATTGTTGCACCAGTAGTGGCGTGGATTGCTGGCACGCCAGTCTCTCAAGCACGTGAAGCAACAGTTAAGTGGTTAAAAGCGCTAGGATACATAGACAAAATGTATGAGATCCTAAACAAGCCTGTCTACTGCAGGTGTGGTACGGAGATAGTTGTCAAGGTGCTAAAAGACCAGTGGTTCATAAACTATGGTGATAGTGAATGGAAGAAAATAACATATGAACTCTTTAATTCAATAAAGATTGTACCTCCTGAAATCAGAGAAGAGTTTGCCAAAACTATAGAGTGGTTACATGAACGTGCTGTAGCACGTACTAGGGGTCTAGGTACTGAGCTTCCTTGGGCTAAAGGCTGGATTGTTGAGAGTCTTAGTGACTCAACTATATACATGGCCTTCTACACAGTAATACATAAAATAAGAAGATACAAAATAAAACCAAATCAACTAACACAAGAATTCTGGGACTACATACTATTAGGTAGGGGTAATGCTGACGAGATTGCAAAGAAGCTTGGTATAAGTGAAGATGTATTAGAAGATCTTCGCAGAGAGTTTGAGTACTGGTATCCGCTTGACTCCAGACATAGTGGTAGGGATCTTGTACCAAATCACTTGACGTTTTTCATGTTTCATCATGCAGCACTATTTCCTAGAGATAAGTGGCCAAGACAGATAGTCACAAATGGCTTTGTGATGCTTGAAGGCAAGAAGATGAGTAAAAGCCTAAGAAACATAATACCATTAAGAAGAGCTGTAAGGATTTATGGCCCCGATACCATTAGAGCTGCTATTCTAGCTTCAGCCGAGTTGCTACAAGATGCAAACTTCTCAGAGGATCTTGCAAAAAGTGTTATGGGGCAATTTAGCAAGCTTGTGAAGTATGTTGAACTTGCAAAGAACTCTAGCGGAGAATATACAATTGCAGATAAGTGGCTTCTCAGCAGGCTACAGCGGTGGATAGAACATGTAACGGAGAACATGGAGAATTTAAAGATAAGAGCTGCCTCTATAGCACTCCTATATGAGATGGACAATGAGGTGACAAAGTACCTAGCCCTAAGAGGCTCTCCAGGCCCTGCTCTCAGAGAGTACCTAGAGAAGTGGATCCTAATGTTAGCACCAATAACTCCACACCTTTCTGAAGAACTCTGGCATAGACTTGGAAAGAAGACCTATGTTTCACTAGAACAATGGCCTATACCCGATAAAGGAAAAATTGACAACTTGGCGGAACTCGTTGTAGCCTATGTTGATAGGGTCATAGAGGATATACAATCCATACTAAGGGTATACAAGGGCAAACCTTCAAAGCTACACATTGTGACAAGTAGCCCCGCAGAATGGAGGTATGCTCAACGAATAGCTATGCTTGTGCTAAAGCGTGCACAACTGCGCGAGGCTATACGCGAGCTAATGCAGCTAGGCCTATCAGGCAAAGAAGCTGCTCAAAAGGCTAAGAGACTTATGGAGTATATGCGTCAGCAAAGCACAGACTATCTTGAGCTTATTAGTGTTGTCGAGGAATTCGACGAAAAAGAAGCCATAGAGAAGCTAAGAGACTACATTGCTAAGAGGACAGGTACTAGCGAGATAGAAGTTCACCATGTTGATGAAGCGCCCAGTATCATACCAGACCAAAAACGCCGGGCTATACTTCCCTCACGCCCAGCAATATTACTCAAATAAGGGCAGGGTCAAGCCAAGATCTTGATTTGTTTATTTTCATCAATCAAAATACAATACTTTCTTGCAAGAGCAAATAATAATTCTCGCGCTTTACCCTTCGATATATTAAGCTTCTTTGATAAGGAGAAAACAGCATCTTGTAGAGTAATCAGAGAACCAAGTTCTTTAAGCTCCTCCAGAATAGTTTGCGGGCACACATTCTCTAGTTCTTTTATCGTTGGTGGTATAGTTGTATAGACTACGAAATAGGACCTATATACAATATCATAGTCTATGTATACTAAGACGAAAGTATTAGATAATATTTCTCGGGCAATAACTCTTGCAAGACTAAACTTCCTAAGCTTTGTTCCTGGAACATTAATAACAAGAACAGGCTCACTGTCCTTAGCTGGGTTACATTCTACAAAAACAGCTTTGTTGGCAGCATTACTGCACGGTTTCCAGTATTCTCCCAGTATTGCCTTATAGTAATTGGATGCATATATAGGTATTCTCATGGTTTTCGAGACATGGTATGCCAACGCTGCACCAGCATACCTCGATAAACCATGACTAATGTATGCCTTAAGTTTCCCATGTATCAACTCGCCAATTAGAGACTTCAACATTAGCTATCACCAAAAGAACACGAAATCATTGTCGAGGAAGCATATCGATACTCCACCGAGAGAGCTCGGCAAAAATTAAGGCGGCCTCCGCGTAGCTCAGCCTCTTCACCTATGCCAGTATAAAATTTCAGATAAACTTCTCTTCATCGGCCACATCTAGGTATGTATGCTTGTGCCCTTAATTACCTAACTAGATAGTGTTCTATCTAAACAAGGTAATATTTATGAGGTCTTAGCTTACTACGGAATGAACGTGGCCCGGTGCACACCCCCGAGGCATTTGGGGGTTTTGGGTGAGCCGGGCTGGGACGTATTCACCGCGCTACCCTTCCTTTTATACTGTTTAGGCTCCGCCAAACTGGTTGAAGATGAGTATCTCATGCCATAAATTGCTTATAGAGTATAGCGTAATGGTGTATGGCAGTTGGGAGGCGAGGTAGTACTTATAGCTGTAAGCGACGTTCATAGTCCAAGATTCCTTATGCATTACATGAGTGCGCTCTCTAAACACAAAGAGGAGTGTGATAGAGCTACAGCAGTTCTTTGGGCAGGTGACATGGTTGATAAAGGTAGAGTTGATGCACTCGCTCCTGTGGTGAGGATTACAAAATCTATGTGTAGAAATGCTCGGATAATAGCCTCGTTTGGTAATGAAGAGTATTTTGATAGAGAACACATGTTTATGACTCGTTATAATGATATCATATGGCTTGAGGATAGACATTTAACCATTGAGACTCCAAGCAAACGCATAGCTATCTATGGTACAAGGGGTGCTTTGGATGAGCCTACAAGCTGGCAGAAGAAACATATACCAAGCATAAGACTAATCTATAAGAATAAAATTAAGAAGCTCGAAGAAAATGTGTCCAAACTTAAGCGTGAAGGATATTTTGTTATTGTCCTAATGCATTATGCACCAACATATAGTACACTTGAGGGTGAGGATAGAGGTATCTGGAAGTTCATTGGAAGCAAGCAAATGGAAGATGCAATCAAAAGAAGCAGGCCAGACATCGTAATTCATGGTCATGCACATAATTCTGTCCGTTATGAAGTAAAGATAGATGGGATACGTATCATAAATGTTGCCTTACCTGCACGAAGAGACGTCACAGTAATAAAAGTATAGACTAAGTACAATCAATCACGAATAAATGGGCCAATGATACGAAGCCGCCTATACTGATAAGTGATGAATCTTTTACGGTATGAGGCTTCAGTTAGCCGCCACCTTCTCATCGCTATGCTCGTCTCGTTCGGGTTGTTCATCATAAGCCTCCATAAGTTACTACTAAATAAAATTCTAAGACCTATTTTTATTTCCTCCCAGTAACTACGTGTTTAACTATTCCTGGAAAGTTACCTCGTCACGCTTCAGAGTGGCATGGGGGTACACAGCATTGGCCAAGTTAAGTTATGAGTACGTAGACGTGCACTCGCACGCTCATGAATATGATGATGCCTCTCTTAGGGAAATAATAAGTTCAGAGGATATCGTTATTGTGGCTGTAGGAGACGACTTTGAAAGTAGTAGACGTGTTGTAAAGTTATCTAGAATGTATAATAAAATAGTAGCTTGTGTTGGTCTTCACCCTTGGTCTATAAAGAATCTTAAAGACTCATTACGTGAAGCAGAAAAAATTGTACATCTTGCACTGGACTATAATGTTCGTTGTCTAGGTGAGGTAGGACTTGATACAAAGTTTGTGGCAGAGACTATAAATGTTCAGAGGGAAGTCTTCAAGCTGTTTCTCGAAGCGGCAAGAGATCACGGCTTAATACTTAACTTACACACGGCAGGGACATGGGAAGAAGTTTATAGGCTCCTTATACGGTATGACATACCTTATGCCAACTTTCACTGGTATACGGGGCCTCTCCACTTGCTCGACGAACTTGTTAAAGCTGGTTATAGCATATCTATAAATCCTGCTGTGTCCATACAGAAGAAGCACCAAAGAGTAGTACAGAGCGCTTCATTAGAAATTATGTTAACTGAGAGTGATTCACCATATAAGTATAAGGGTATTATGATGCATCCACGTCTAGTCATTGATGTCGTTAGAGAAATTGGAAGAATTAAAAGCATGAGTTTTGATGAAGTTAAAGAAGCCATTAAAAGAAATTTTGAGCACTTGTGGCTAAAAAGGCTGTAGTAGTGTCTTCTTAGTGTTTCTTGCCGTAGAGGATGTCATCGGGCACTATTCCCTTATATGCCTCGTAGTATATTGGTGTGCTCTTTAACAACTTAATGTTTCTAACATACTTAACGTCAGGGCCTATGCTTGATACGCCATACTTTCTCTTGTACTCCTCTATGGGTATACTATACTTCTTTAGAATATAATCTCTATATACATCATTTAATACGTTATAGGTACAGAAGGGCACTATTCTTCCATCTGGTGACAAGTAGTGGATATTGCATCGCATTACACGCTCCACATCGTAATTGTATAGATCCATGAAGTGCATATTTCCTAGGAACAACATACGGTAATGTAGTTCGCCGAGCGCCTCGTAGTTACGTTTTATGAATACATTCATAAGTAACTTTGTTATGTTAAGGTTCTTTGGCATTTTTGCCCTATCAACAAACTTTGGCAGATCTTTGAGTATGGACGCTACTTGTATCGTTTTGCGGAAAGAGGAGAAGGAGGAACTACTTGCTTTTCTGAGATTTGCTGTCTTTTCCTCAATATACTCTATGAAGCCCTCAATATCTAGGAAGTCTGTTATGGGAATAAAGCGCTTTGGCAAACCATTACTTCCTTTCTCTACGAAAACGTATGTGGCTGAACCGCAAGCAGGGTGGTTGCCCATACATACTTTAAGTTCACCGCTAAGGGCTTCTATAAAGTATGCGAATTTTGCGGCTACTGGTATGGGGAACCATGAATCCTCAGGTATCTGCCCATCAGTTTGTTCCTCAACCCATTTTAGTACATCAGGTATCGTTACACGATACTTGGCGCGTTCGTCCTTTCTCATTCTTCCTGTCAAACTCACTGGCTGGAAGTTAACTCCTCTAATAACATCTATATGTTTAGCAGCGAATTTAATTATAGAACCGAGTTCATGGTCATTAATCGTTTTAATAACTGTTGGCACTAAGACAACACTTGTTACACGAGCTCTACGGAAGACTTCAAGAGTGTATGGTACCTCCCAGTGATTCTTTGGATTTGTTCGGGGCGTAACACCATCAAAGCTCATGTAGACCGTGTTGAGCCCTGCCATTCTGAGTGTACGGGCATACTCTACAGCCGCTTCTGGGCCTTTTTCAAACCAGAGCTTAGCAAATGTTATGCCATGCGTGTTTAGCTGTATATGGGTTACCCCCTCCTCCTTGAGTAGCTTAATTATTTCTGGAAGATCTGGCCTAAGTGTAGGTTCACCACCAGTTATTTGTACAGCCATGGAGACCCCTTCTTTCTTGTATTGTCTTATCATGTATCTTATCTGCTCTAAAGTAGGCTCATAGACATAACCCATTTTTTCAGCGTAGAAGAAACAATACCAGCATGAAAGATCACAGCGATTTGTCACGACAAGATTAGCCAACGCGGTATGGTTTTTATGTCTTGGACAGAGCCCGCAATTAAAGGGACAAGGTGTTTTAAGTTGTACATGAGGCGTAACTCCTGTTCCTTCTTCTTCGAATTTAAAGAATCTATAGTATTGGCGTGCACTACTAAAGTATAATTCTTCTATGGTGCCATGTTCGGGGCATACCTTCCTTATGTATATCTTCTTGTCACGCTCAAATATTATGGCTGGTAATAACCGATAGCAGTATGGGCAAACACTAGTGGTATAAGCAACGAATCTCTCGTTATCATGGAGCTTAGGGATGGGCCCTCCTATTCTTGCTATTCTTCCTGCTATCTTCACAACCCGTCTTGCCTTGTCATATTCTGCAGGCGCGGGCAACAAGGACTCTGGTGTTACTGTATTTTTGTGCCTCTCTGTAGTTATAGCCATTCTCTTTCACCCTCGTATAAAATCTGGCTTTATTAGGAGGTTTAAAGCCTTAGTCTGGTCAGTTCTAGCGAAGGTATTGTTCAGCCGTATAAAGGCAATATTTTTCTAGCATGTAAATCCTTTTACTGAGAGGTATTGAGCATATGGCCCAAGCATGTTGTGTATATCTTTTTCGTTACTAAAGGGTCTTTGTTTTATAACACTCAATGCGGCTCTATTGCCAATAACACGGCTTAGGGCTGTTAAGCTTGAGGTATTTATGTTTAATGGGACAGGTAGACCGCGCACACTCCGGCCAGCATAATCATATACATACACATCTATAATTCTTGGCTTATCTATTCTACACGGGATTTCAGCTACGAGAGGGTAGCTACCTGCTTGACGTGCATAAGTTATACCTAAACGCTCATTATAACCCTCTACGTACAAATATTTGAGTATACTTCCACGAGGCACTAGTAGCTTTAGGAACTGCATAGAATACTCCATGACTATACGCTTAAACTTTGCTGCAAGTCGCTCATGCCTCTTTATCCATTTTATCCCTTCTTTTGCAAGACGAGTACCTGGAAGGACTAAGACCTTTCTTACATTAATTCTTCTTATCAGTATGCCCTCTTTGTACAGTTTTTCAATAAATTCTATGTTTCGCTGGTAGGTCTCCTTAGTTTCCCCAGGGAGGCCTAAAACGAAGTTGACTCCGGCAAGTATCTCTGGCAATCCATTGTACCCCCTACGTGCACCTACACTGTATATTGTTTTTACAGCATCGAAAGCATCTTCAGGACCTACCTTGAGATTATTTATTTTCACAACGCGGGGATCAGCAGTCTCAATGCCAAGTGCAGCAACATCGCCTGGGGTATGATACATTATTATTGTCTTAAGTGCCCTAATACTCTCCTCTTTATGGAATACAATTGTGCCAGGATTAACATTATCGATGTGCAGTGTCTTAAGTGATGGTGCTACGAACCTTATCCCGTAGAGTAGCCTCTCAAGAGCTTCGGGATTAGGTTTGGGCCATTCTTCTGTGGCAAGATCCTTACTACCAAATACTAGTATGTCAGCTTGTCTCCCCAGACGGAAGTGTCGTACCCCCATCTTGTAAAGAGCTTCAACTTCTCTAACTATGGATTTTACTTCGCGTTGCTTAGGTTTTCCGTATAGCTTCGTTACACAAAAACTGCAACCTCCACTAATCCACCTGCTGCAACTCCGATAAGTTTCTATCTCAGCCGTCAAATTATAGCCATAGTTTGGATGTTGCTTCACTATCTTCGCACCTTTAATAGCTATCTTATCAATTAAGCTCATGTCCTCAACTATGCGCCAAGGCTCTGCTCTCTCTTCGCCATAGCGTACTAGGTCGTAGATGTAGACTTCAGCGTCACCCGATACAATGACGTCAAAAGCTGCTTCGACTTCTTTTGGTATCGCTGCTACAGTCCCTCCTTCATTTCCTATACCCCATCTCGCTGCGGCACCGACAAGGATCTTGAAAGGTCGTACTATGGTTGTAAACCATGATTTAAGTTCTTCAAGCTTTATGGGTTCCCCTCCCAAGTACTTTCCAGGGACTACAGCCCCAGCTATGACTACTACCATATCATAACTATTTGCTCTTCTAATAAATTCATGAACATTTTTCCTAACTTGGTCAACTGTTACGTAGTGTACTACTATACTAGGCTCAATAACCCACAAAGCTCCAGCTATGTATCTAGGATAAACATCAATGTATGGTGGTACACCAAAGCCTGCAGGTTCATCAGTGTATCCATCAACGATCAAGACTCTGCCTACTCTCACAGCCCTATGACACCCTCATAGCTGTATCGTTGCTAGCTTACAGGATCATAGATTAAACCTAGTTTCTCAGCATAGAGACGCGCGTCAACTATTTCTCGATCTGTGAGTCTCCTAGTTATTTCGGGCCATCTCTTAGGATAGCGGAGAACAAAATGCTCTGGCCTATATTGCTCCATTACGTTAACAAGAACTCTATCTCTTGGAAGATTCTCAGCTATCCAACGAAGAACAGGCTTAGTGCAACACTCTAGATGACCTGGCAGGACTAGGTGTCTTATAATCATGTCACCATACTTCACTGCTATGGATAAGTTCCGTGTTACAACCTTAACATAGTTCTTTGCACTTGAAAGTCGCCACGCACATTTATCGTTACCATATTTAAAGTCAGGGAGCCATATATCTATAATATCGACTAAGATGTTCATGCTCTCCATGCTCATGTACATGTTGCTATTCCATAGTTGAGGCACATTAGTATCAAGATAGATTAAGGACTCAACTATAGTGTGAAGGTTCGGTGTGGGGTCACCACCGACATGATTGATATTCCGTGCCCCGTGCATTCTGAGCTGTTTCTGGATCTCAGCAAGCCTTCTTGCATCAACCACTTCTCCAGAACGCGGATACACTTGGCTAATATCGTAATTCTGGCAGAAGACGCAAGTAAAGTTGCAACCACCGTAAAATATTGTACCACTTGGAACAAGCGGAGCTTCTTCGCCTAGATGGTGAAACCAGCTATGCACGTATGTCTTAATGCCAACTCTACAAGCTCCTATTTGTTTCTCCCTCCTAACCATACATCGACGTTCACAAAGCCTGCATGGTGAAGCGTATCTTCGAGCTAACTCGGCATCAACGTGGAGTAGGCTGAACTTCGGCATATTTCTAGAATCCTTTTTGAAGTCGTCAAGAGTATATTTTCTCCTTCTCGCTTGTTCTACAAGTTTTATTAATTCTTTCTTCTTCGTTTTGTTGAGTTCCTCCAGCTGTTCTATAGCGAGTTTTTTAGGGTTATCCTCCACTTCAACTATCTTAGCTAGCATGAACTTAGCTGGCGCCTCATCTTTCATAACTAGATAGTACCAGGAAAGAGCTCGTTGTACTCTTTTATCATCCCAAACAGTTATCGCATCCGGCCTTATTCTAGCCCATATGCTGAATGGCGCAAACCTATCGAACAGCATTTCGATCCTTCTTCCTCCATGTGACTGCAGTTAAATCTGCTCTTTAAAATGTCAAGGTTTTAAACTGGTATGTGCATCCGTAGAGTTAGGATGCGGGAGGCAAGTCCCCATCCTTCATTCTGCCCCATGCGGGGCTGTCGGGAGGGCGGCGCGCATGTCTAAATAATTGTTCTGCACACGGATTAGTTTTTCTGGGGTTGGAAAGGACTTGCGAAGACCTATAGCATGGTTAATATCTATTGGAAATGAACTCCTTGTGGGACGTATAGTTAACACTAATGCATCATGGATTGCAGCTCAGCTGACCCTGATGGGTGTCAATGTTAAAAGAATAGTAACAGTGGGGGATAGTATTGATGAAATAGTCGACGTTGTAAGAGACGCCATAGCGTGGTCAGATATAGTTGTGACAACAGGAGGTCTAGGACCAACGGACGACGATATAACTATGGAGGCTATAGCAGCAGCTCTCCATAGACCCCTTGAACTTAACCCTCAAGCTCTCAGGATGGTAAAAGAGTTCTACTCTAGAAAAGGATACAAGCTCACCAAGGAACGTGTAAAGATGGCCTTCTTACCAGCAGGCGCTAATCCTATACCAAATCCCGAGGGAGCTGCGCCTGGCGCTCATATAACTGAGGGGCATGTGGAAGTCTTTATATTGCCTGGCGTGCCTCGAGAAATGCAAGCTATGTTCAGTACATACGTTGTAAATGCTATAAAGTATATGCTTCCCCCACTTTGTGTTAAGGAGGCAAGTATCATAGTAGAGGGCATACCAGAAGCTGATTTAGCACCATTATTGCGCAGGGCCTCAAAAGAGTGCATGGACTGCTATACGAAGAGTCATCCCAAAGGCCATGAAGTTGATAGGCCTCTTATCGAGGTAAGAGTTCTTTCTTCTGCAGAAACGTGCGAAGAAGCGTTAGCTAAAGCTATGAAGGTTATAAACTCTCTGAAAAACATTCTAAGTGGGATAAACCATGTCGTCGTCAGATAGGCGAGAGGAAGCCAGATCATTATTTATGAGAGGCCTGGTAATATTTAATGTGTACCTAGTCCCTATAGCTGCTATAGCTATTTATACAGCTTATAGGGGCAAGACTAATAGTAATACTTTGCTACTGTTTGCAGGCGTTATTCTTGTAATACTGGCTCCCTTACTAGCATACCTCCTTACAATGATCAGTATGCAGCTCCTTAAGATTATACCGCCAGGAAAAACCCGTGAGTAGTAGGACAGCGTTATGCGGTAACTTGTTGTGTCTGGTGTACATATTAATAAGGGTTTTAACCACATGAAAGGGCCGGGGGAAGACTTGACTGAGAATGGCGTTGATGTTGAATCTATAAAGAAGAAAGTCATAGAGGCTCTCAGGAACGTTTACGATCCAGAGATACCAGTAAACGTTTACGACTTAGGCTTAGTGTATGAGATAAGAATAGATGATGGCCCTAAGATCTATGTTCGGCTGGGGCTAACTGCTCCAGGTTGTCCAGTGGCATACCAGCTAGTATATATGGCTGAAGAAGCTATACGCCAAGCTATTCCAGAAGCCAAAGACGTTACTGTAGAGCTTGATATGGAAACTCCATGGAATCCAGAGCGTGTCACGCCTGAGGGTCGTAAATTATTGCAAGAACTCTTTGGTTATGATGTTGTAGAGGAATGGATTAAACGCTATCAAGACATATACGGTTCTAGCGGATCTTAGGAAGCGTCACAAAACGTTGTCACGATGGTTAGAACCGAGATGGGATGAAGGTGTTTATTGTAGTTAGCCTTATCTGAGCATAATGCTGTGAAGAAGGGACCACCGACTGACTTCTTGATATTTCTCTTAGCGTCAATTTTACACCCCTAACCCACCTATTTAAAGTCTTTAAGAGCCCCCAACTGGCAGTAGTATGAGCTGGAATAATAGTGTCTAATTGAACGTGTGTGGAGGGTTAGAGCATAGTGAGCTGGAGCATACTCAGATACTTACGTGAAAACCCTGAGGTTATCCGTGAAAGCTTGAGGAAAAGAGGAATGGACCCATCACTTGCAGACAAAGCTCTCGAGCTCGATGTTAAGTGGAGGCAACTCAAAAAGCAAGTAGACCAGGTAAGGCATGAGCATAACGTGATAACATCATTAATATCAAAGACTAAGGATAACCAGGAACGAAAAAAGCTTATTGAACAAGCCAAAAAACTTATCAAGACAAGAGAAGAACTTGAAAAACAGCTTAAAATCATTGAAGAGGAGCGTATGCGAGCTCTTCTTGCTCTCCCAAATATTGTTCATCCGAGTGTTCCGGTAGGCGACTCTGACGAATACAATGTTCCTATAAGATTCTGGGGTAGGGCAAAAGTACATCCCGACTTTCTCGACGCATTCAGGAATCAAACAGAGCGGTATGGCTTCAAGGTAGACTATGAGATAATAGACTGGAAGCCTATAGGACATGCTGATATGCTTGAGAAAGTACTACGGCTTGGTGATACTCTTAAGGCAGCCGAGGTCGCTGGCTCTAGGTTCTACTACCTATTCGATGATATCGTATGGTTAGACTTTGCTCTATTACTATACGCCATTGATAGACTAACAGCTAAGGGGTACAAGCTCGTCTTGCCACCATACATGATAAGGTATAAAGTCTTAATGGGTGTAATAGATATTGAAACCTTCAAGGATGCTATTTACAAGATTGAAGACGAAGACTTGTACTTAATAGCTACAGCTGAGCACACATTAGCGGGACTCTATTATAACGAGGAAATAATGGAGGATGAACTCCCTCTAAGACTACTCGGCATTAGTCCCTGTTTTAGAAAAGAAGCTGGAGCAGGTAATAGGGACTTAAAAGGGATCTTCCGAGTTCATCAATTCCATAAAGTTGAGCAGTATGTGTACGCTAAGCCGGAGGAGAGCTGGAACATACTTGAAGAGATAATAAGCAATGCCGAAGAATTATTCCAGGGTCTCGGGCTACCTTATAGAGTAGTGAACGTGGCTTCAGGCGAGCTGGGTGCGCCAGCAGCAAAGAAGTATGACTTAGAGGTTTGGATGCCTGCACAAGGCAAGTATAGGGAGATGGTTAGTGCTAGCAACACAACAGACTGGCAGAGCTATAGGTTGAATATTAGGCTTGTAAGGAAGAAAGGTATGATTAGAGAATACGTCCATACATTGAACTCTACAGCAATAGCATCTACTAGGACGATAACTGCTATACTCGAAAACTTCCAGGAGCCTGACGGGATAGTAGTCATACCTAAGGTATTAAGAAAGTATCTTGAGCCCTTCGAGAAAGCTCCAAAGGAAGCTATATACCCGGTCAAAAAGAAGTAATCATGAGGACTGGTACCCGTGAGGTATAATTGTGACAAGAATATGGAACTATGTATTAGACAAATAACAGAAATAGTTGACAATATGGATCAAATACGTAAGGCAGCATTCTATAGTGATCCCAAGATAGAACCTCTTGTAGAGGATCTACACGAAAGATGGAAAGAAAATGACTATAAGGGCGAGCCTCTTCATTACGCTAAGCCTAAAGAACTAGAGCTATTACTTGATCTAGCAAAACACTATGCTACTATCCCTCTCTGGCAAGCCTACAAGATATTCATGGAAAGAAGTGGCTAGAACCCCTAGCAGTAGGCTATGGATGTAACTGCATGAAAACGAAAACAAGGAGAATCCGTCACAAGTAAAAACACTTTTTAATACTAATACTAAATACCTAGTAAAGTAGTATTAGCTTGTTTTCCTCTAGTGGATTCACGTCAAATGTGTATTTTACTTCAACAAAGTTTTTCCTATACTCGGCAACTTCTCTGGCTACTTTTCCTGGATCCTCCTTGTCTATCAGTACTCGTCTCATAAACCTAGCAATATCCTTCATGTTGTCTTCTTTCATCCCATACCTTGTCATCTCTTGTACGCCTAAGCGAAGACCGCTTGGATCCTTTATGGCGTCTGGCGGGTCGTAGGGTAGTAGGTTTTTGTTAACGATGATATTTGCCTGCTCGAGTAGTACAGCAGACTTTGCACCTCCACCTTGTGGCCTTACGTCAAGTACTACCTGATGACTCCTAGTATAGCCTAGGTGCTCGCCTAGAACCTTGAAGCCTTCTGCTGCTAGAGTCTCCGCTAGAGTTCGTGCATTACGTACTATCTGGTCAGCATATGACTCGCCAAAATATTTCATCTCTACAGCTGTGACTGCTAGGGCTGGAAGCCTGTGAAGATGGTGGTTACTCACGAAGTATGGGAATATGGATTTCCCTATCTTCTTTAATAGATCCTTATCCCTTGAAGCAACGATCCCCCCTTGCGGACCTGGGAATGTCTTGTGTGTAGATGAAGTCATGACGTCTGCTCCGTAGTCTAAAGGATTTCTCCATCTCTTGCCAACTATTAGGCCCAATACGTGGGCAGCATCATAGAGAAGTCTAGCTCCCACACTATGGGCAGCCTCAGCCAACTCCTTTACTGGGTGGGGGAAGAGGTATACACTCCCGCCCAGTACTATAAGGCTAGGCTTAACGTCTTCTATCAGTCTCACAGCTTTATCAACGTCAACATTCATGTTCTCCGCATCATAAGGCATCTCGATATGCTCAATACATAGTGCACCCAAAGTACCAAACTTAGTATGGCTCACATGGGCTCCTGCCTGTACTGGTGCAATAACAGCCTTTCCTCCACATGGCGCCAGTACACGGAAAACTGATGCATTGGCTATTGTCCCGCTTATAGGCCTAGGATCAACGTGTGCGCCGCCTAACAACTCGCCTAGTAGCTCTGCTACACGAACCTCAACTTCATCAACATACTTTGTTCCCTGGTAGTAACGTTTGAAAGGCTTACCTTCTGCATACCTGTGCATCATATCACTAACATAAGCAGCTTCAGCAAGAGGACTCATAACGTTCTCGCTTGCAATAAGGTTTATAGTCTCATAACGTCTCCACCGGTTATGCATAATAGTATATTTCAACACTTCACTAAGCTCTGAAGGCAGTCTTGAGAAAACGTTATCCCAAAAGTTGCTACCTGCCAAGAACTGTACACCAGCTGTAGCTATCAAGAAAAAGGGATTATTAAAACTAAAACCTACAGGAACACGGACTTTAACACATTTCTGCTACATACACTGAGGGCTCTTGAACATCCACAAAGTAGTCAAAACTCATACAGCAACAGTCTTTCTCTCTTCTCTCTTTAGCCTCTTACTATTCTGCTTGATTATACGCTCAGCTTCTTTAACTATTTCTTCAACCATATTATACGTGAAAGGGAACCCTATTTCGGCCTCGTATTTTCTGAGAAGGAAATATGCATCAATAATATCCCTCCATTTTGCACGTTGTCTTACTAACAAATCAACAGCCTTCTTTCTTGCATGAATAATCCTCTCTTTTATTAAGTTGTTGTAGTTGTCGTGCTTTCCAGTATTTTTTCTTTTATTTTTAGTAGCCACTGCAACTCCTAATATGAATGCATACTGGCTCAGTTTCCTGTGATTAATGTTACCCTCTTGCACCGGTACTACTAGACTTGAATGAAGAAAATGATTGTGAAAAGCACCCACAGTTATGGGATTGAATTAGTAAATTATAAGGGCTCAGCATTTAATGACTCCTCAATAATACATGAAATACTTACGCTGGGGTCTCTCAGTGTCTGCTGTGGATTTAACGGCTCATGTATTCACAGCTGACCCTTCGACTACGGGGGAAATAGACTTACACAATGTTGACGTAGAAATAGTCATATATGGAGGATTTGACGCTTTAACTGAAGAACTCGTAGAGAATGCGCGTAAAGCAGCAGACATATTAAGTAAAGAGTATGGTGTATACGCACTAGTTGTGCCTAACACTATATACTGGATTCAAACTCACGATATTTTAGTGTCACATTATGACTTCCCAGTTTTAGTAATAAATGGAAAAGAGGTTATACGCGGTGACGTCATAGAAGCTGAGAAGATTGTAGAAATAGCGTTAAAACTCATAGGTATACATGTACCAGAAAATGAGCCTATGGTTCCTATTGCGCGAGAACGTGATGACGCAGTACCAGTAATAGTTACATGGTAATGGCCACAGACTCAATACCATAGACTTCTCTGCAATAGGAACCACTTCCATTGATATAAATGTCTCGACATACATTTTCCACTATTTCTAGTCCATTATGGCTCCTTTTACTCAGTATACATGAAGCAGTTGTAACGGCTCTTTCAATGGAGTCAGTAAACCTGAACCCTTTGAGTAATCCATAGAGTACAAGTGTAGATAAAATATCGCCAGCACCTATAGTAGTCTTTTCACGGACAATAAGGTGTGGAGTGCATCTAATTAGTGATCCTGATGCCGTAACTGCAATCACTCCTTCTTCGGAGAGGGTTATCACAAATTGTACGCCCTTTCTTTGTGCCATACGGAGAAGAGTATACGAGGCTAGGCGGTCATATCCTAAATCTTCAAAGCTTACCTTAAATACGTGGTTCTCTGGCCTAGTAACAGCACTTGTGAAGATTCGTCCTACTAGCTCGCTTGCGTAACTGTTTCCTTGCATTATTCGTCCATCACTAAGCACTATTCTGAAAAAACCTTGTAAATCCACTACATTAAACTTGTATTGTGACATGATGCGGTCCAAATGCTCCAGCGGAATTTCAAGGTCTATAGGTGATATAAGGGCGGCATCGCCACCTACTTGGTTTAAATCAATAGATGTACAGCGTGGCTTTCTTAGTATTCTCGATGAACGTCTACCATCACTTTCTTGATGTTCAAATACTGCATAACACCCTCCACTCCTATTAATTCCTTCAACATATGTTTCCCACGCACCAATAGCTCTAAGAGCTTGATAAGCATAGAAGAGAGGCCCTCCAGGACGTTGCTCGTTACTTACATGGTCTATTGATTGAGCAGCGTAGACTATAATTCTCTTCACTCTTCTTCATCCTCTCCCCTTTTCTCTTCAGAAACACTTGCTGTACTCGTAATGATTACTTTCTCAGACTTTCTTGTATGTGCATACATGTGTAATACGAGGTCTTTTACAGTGAATGTATATGTCGCTCTGTCTCCTATGCCACATATAGGGCAAGCATATAACCCAGTTACACGGTCAACTAAGACAATGAGTCTAATACCTTTGTATTCAACCTTAGTCTCTTCCCATTGAGGTTCCCATTGTAGCGACACATCATAACACCTCCATCAGAATTGGATTAGTGTTCTAGGGTACTGGCTCAAATATATTGCAAAGTTCCGCATAACGAGGCTGAACTTGTAGTCTTTCTTATTCCAGCTGTGTTTGGTAGCGCTCATACATATCCTTTAGCCTCCTAATCCAAACTTCGAGATCGCTTGGTTTTTGTGGGTAGTTCATATAGTGCTCCTTTACTTTTTTCATGTAATCAGCTACAACCTTTAGTTTAGCTAAGAGCGAAGGTCTACGTAGACCTCTGAGAATAATTCCCAGTTTTTCTAATGTTGAAACTGTTATATCGCCTTCTGAACTCGTATAATATACATCACTCTCAGGTATTAGCCTTTTCTCCATACCGTAACGTATGTCGTCGTTATCTAATCTCTGGAGAAATATGCGAAAGATGTCTAGTGCAGCTTGCTTAGCCCCTATAGCCTTCATGTACAGCGTGTTTATGGGCCATAGCCCCTCCTCATCTAGTTTATCATTATTATATGCCTCCTCAAATACTGTTGCAGTAAAGTATGCGGCACGAAACCCGTATCCCATACCCCCACCGTGTAAAGGATTAACAGTGTATCCGGCGTCACCAATCACAACTATTCCAGGTCCCACCATAGTGTTTGAAGGCCTTCTAGTTGGTAGTGGTGCACCTGCAGCATTTAACACTCTATATCTGTGATTTAATAATGGATGTCTCTTTAATTTCTCGTAGAGCGACTTAGGTGAGGGATAACCCTTTCCTCCCTGGACGCCTAATCCAACATTTACAGCATGCTTGGACTCAGGGAAATACCACCAATACCCGCCAGGAGCTATCTCCTGGTCGAGATATATCCTTATAACGTTAGGCTCCTCAATCTCGTAGTCCTCGTATTCTATTATCTCTCTATACGCAATATTCACATCAGTAGGATCTATGTCCTCATAAACAGGCCAACTCTTTGGAAGCTTTAGCCTGAGAACCCTTGAAAACCCTGTCGCCTCAATTACAAGTCTTGCACGTACCTCTTCTATCCTGCCAGCGCGCTTGACATAGATACCTACTACGCGCCCTCCCTCTATTATTGGGCCTATAATTGGCGTTTTGAACCATATTTCTGCGTCATGATTCAAGGCGTCTTTTAGAAGCCATTCGCCAAGAGCATGCCTATTAATTATGTAGCCTTTACCATGTACACGATAACGTGTAGTTTCTCCGGGAGAGTATATATCTATTGCTGTTACGTTATTCTTAATTATATGGGAGGGTAGTGGTGGTAAACCAGCCTCTTTAACGTGGTGTGCGCCCAATGCGTCGCCGCACGGTTTCCCCCAAAGAGTGCTCCAGTCGCGCATGTCTACTCCTAATACTTTGAATCTCCTCTTTGCAAGATGCCACACAGCGACTGTTCCTGCAGGACCTAAACCTGCCACAATAACATCGTATGTAGTGCTCATAGTTAGTCTCCAAGCATCAATACCTATTGTGTTGCCTTAAAATAGTGTTAACACCAAAGCACGTGTTATTATAAATAAAGCTATAGGTAAAGCCTTAATGATAAGAACATAAATTAGGTGATATACAACTATTAATTATGGCTGTACTGAGACTGTAGTAGAGGTGGTTCCTCCTTGTCGTTCTTCTGGAGAAGAAGAATACTCTCTGACATACTTGAAGACATTGAAGAATTAATGAAAGAAATAGAGAGAACCATAATGTCAGAGTTAGAGAGATTCGAAAGGCACGAATTTATTCCTGGACGCAGAGAAGTTAAAGGCCCAATAGTCTATGGTGTAAGAATAACCATAGGGCCAGATGGCAAACCCATGGTAGAAGAATTTGGCAATGTTAGGCGTATCGGCAGAAGGCCTATAATAGAGGAGACTATTGAGCCTCTAGTCGATATACTTGACGAGAAAGACCGCATAGTAGTTGTAGCTGAGATACCTGGTGTTGACAAGGACAAGATAGATGTACGTGTAAAGGATAATAAGCTCATAATAAAAGCTGAGAACGAGAAGCGCAAGTATTATAAAGAGATAAAGCTTCCGCAAGGTGTGAAGCCAGAGACTGCTAGAGCAAAATATAGGAATGGTGTGCTTGAAGTTATAGTCGAGAAAGAGGTTTCAAAGGAGGAAGAAGAGGGTACAAGGATAAGAATTGAATAAATCTAATATCACTGTTTTTAATCATGATAGTGGCTTGTCACTCGCGAAGAATACGCAATAGGCAACATAGGTCTAGGTTAGCTCTCTTAGTCGCTAGGCTGCACAATATAGCCAAGTTCCTCGAGTTCCTCCTTTGAAACCTCTTCAATCCTTGCTTTAGGCGATTCAATCGCACTAACACCTTCTGGATCGACAACTATAATGGTTAATTTTTCCTTTCCTTCTCTAGCTCTATCAAGTAAGCTTATTAACTGCTTGCATTTACCTTGATTTGCATCCAGACTTCTACATGCAGTTTCTACGGCTTCCTTAAAGCGCTGCAGGATCCCCTCTATAGTCGATATGAATCCCTGAGAGGCTGGTCCAGGCAGCATTTTAAGCCCTATTTCTTTGATTATGACTGATGCGCTAGAGGACTTGATAACAAGTGCATCAACATCGTCAGAATTCTCTATCATAAAAACTATCTTACGCGGCCCTCTTGCCTCGGCAAGCCTTATATCATTAAACTTATAGTTACACTTACTACACTTGCCAACAGTTAGAATTACTTTACCTACTCGAGGTATTTCATAGAGGTAGTCAGTTATTTTCAATGTATTATTGTTACAGACAGGACACTTAACAATCATTGTGTTCATTGCCATTATTTTACTGTTCTTCAAGTTCAATTCGAGCACTGTCCTCACCTCTTTCCTCTTTAAATAGATCCCATAAAAACTTCATATTGAATAAGCTGTTCCTAGAAGAGTTTAATGACGGTACTACTGTCTCTGTGTAATATGCGAATAAAGACTGCTAGACAACTACCCACATGAATAGAAGAGACGCAAAAAGTAGAATTAAAGAATTTTCAGGTCACGTTAAGTTTAACAGTCCAGTACCTAGTAATTTTATAGTGATGAGTGCTGGGGAAACACGCAGTTTTCAGGACTCTAAGTTAGCGGAGCAATGGAAATAAGTCAGATCATCAAAAAGACCAGTAAATCCATCCCTGTACACTTGAAGGTGTATATCATGAGAGGACGGGGTGCTAGCCATCATCGCAGTGATAAAAATATAATAATAGTACCACCTGGCTCGCCAAAGAAAGTAGTAAGTATTAAGCTTGAAGTTGATATAATTCGCGAAATCGATGAGGTATGGAGAAAGTTAGGATATAGCTCACGGAGCGAGTTTATCCGTGAAGCAATACTGTACTATGCACAGATAGCACCCATACTTCGTAGCGTGAAAAATCGTAGCAAGGATAGGATAGGTAGTTTACGTAACAACCTTGTTGATGAAGAATTTGAGGATATATTGTAGACATAAGATAACACTTAAAATACTATTTTAAATTTAGAATCCATGTCAGCAGCTACTACCTACTCTCTTCTAGTTCCTTTCTCGCTTGTCTAACCTCTTCGAGAAGTTTTTGTAACGCGTATGCAAAAGCGTTAGCACATTCTTGGAAATCTTCTATTATCCTCTTTACAACCTGCTCTGGGTCTTCTATAGTATAACGATATCGCGGCCGACCAACCTTTGTTCGTCTCTCACGTGTTCTTGTAGCAAATCCTAGTTCAACAAGTTTTGTTAGACCGCGACTTACAGATGCCTTACTGAGTCTTAATATACGTGTTAAATCATCAACTGTATACTCTCCTCCTCTGAGCAATTGGAGTAGTATTAGTGTATCTGTCTCGCTTAAATCGTAACAGAATCTAAGACTTTCAACAAGGCTAGTTTCTCTTCCAGTGGGAAGTTTTACTCTCATTTTGTGTAAATTACTCATTATTAGTCTCCATTAATAATAATATCTCTAGGGTTATTTATTTTGTTTACATCGATGCTATCATAAATACTATTGTATGCTAGTATTCATTGTAATGGAATTTGTCAATAATATCTATAAAACAGCTAGGATAGATGCCATAAAAACAGCGAGCGACATGGCTAGTATTTTAGGCAACATATATAGCACGCTGTATTCAAGCTTATTATACTTTCTTTTCCAAATAATCTCTACAACAATGACTAAACCTATACTTGCAGCGTAAACCAATGCTAGAGCTTCTAATGCTATGGGTAATAATGCTGAAATAACGAAGTTAATCGCATTATTTATATTAACATATTTGACGTGCATGCTCATAAATGTGCCTGTAAGGTAAGCGTTCTCTATGAGCAGCATTATGCCAGGTATTACAAGTATTGAAGATGAAAGTACTATAAATATGACAGCAAAGTTATTATATAATATATTGAAAAACAGTAGAGGTAACTTAACACTAAAAAGCTGTGAAGCTTGTTGCACAGCTTCATTATATAATTGTTTTGAAGGCATAATAATACCTATGAGCAGAGATATTATATATAGGATCATTAGCGCTCTTATAACAATCCGAAAACGTTTATCAAGAATAATGTAGTAGGAAGGGAGTTCTCTATTTTTATTGTCAGCATCCAAGATCTATCCCGTTAAGGAGTATTTACCTGGTCGGAGCTAGTAAGCGTAACTATAACAAGGGAAGCATATAATACTATTGTTCATGTGTAAGAGTGTTCGGGGAGGATGATGTACGATTCCGGCACAGAGCGTAGGCGATGAAGATCCGTGTGAGGCCTGACTACAGTAGCTTTTCAAGTTCATTTGGGCATATGTAGTACTGCTGTGATGAAGCCCCTACCCTTGCTATGTAAGAGGTTATTCGATGAGTGAGTGGTCCTAGGCTGAGCATTTAGATGTGGTAATCAATAACATCTATAGATCTTGTGAAATAATAGCAGTGTTTAGATTTAAGAACATAGCATAAACTTGTGGCCTTACCGAGGGGTGTCATGGTGTGGAACTCGTATTTGCGGATGCGCATGTTCATAGCAATCCTATAGAAGGTCTAGGTGCTGAACGTATAGCTAAGAGGTTCTCAAAGCTTGGCGGATGGTTTATGGCCCTTGTAATGCTTCCACCATGGCATTATGGGTTAAGAGGTATTAAAAGCCTTGAAGAGTATAGAAAAGCTATAGAAATACATGTCTCTGAGTGTAAGCGTGCAAGAGAATACTTGAAAGTGGCCTGTTTTGCTGGCTTCCATCCAGCCGAAGTGGATGAACTTATTGCCTCTGGTCTTAGCCCTGTCCAAGTCCTCGAGCTGGGATTTAAAGTAATAGACTATGTTGTTATTTTATGTAGGCAAGGCATTCTTGATGGTATTGGTGAAGTAGGCAGGCAACATTATAAGGACACTCCTGAACGTTTTGCTGTAAGTTACACAATTGCTCAGCATGCGCTAATAAAGGCGAGAGATTACGGTTGCCTTGTTCATTTGCACTTAGAGAACGCTGGGCCTGTCACTGTTGATACCATTGATTACTATGTTAATGTCGTTAATGTACCACGTACAAAAATACTATTTCATCATTCTAGCATTAGAGTTGCAAAAAGAGCTAGCGAACTAGGTTACTCGAGTACTATTGCAGGTAAAAAAGAACTTTTGCGTACAGCGTTTAAAGAAGTGGGGCCAATATTTATGCTAGAATCAGACTTTATTGACAACCCCAAGAGGCGTTGTGTCTCAACATGTCCGTGGGATATAATTGAGAACCAGAAGGAACTAACTCAAGAAGGAATTGTAGATGAGGAAGCTATATGGCGGGTGAACGTTGACAATGTTGTTAAATATTATGGGTATAGTCCTCCATAACCCTATTAAAGAACTATATAACAAGCCGTGTTCTTTATAGTTATTCATTATCTATCTGGATTACCTTTAGTGCCTCTGATTTGTCAAGTTTTGTTGCGACCATGTATGCCTCCGATATCCTCCTAAGATCTGGATTATTACCGTGGATCATTATTGTATACAATCTTGCCTTTGCACGTGTCAAACCTTTACGTATAGTGTCAACAGCTATTCTATCTTCACCATCCGTTATAAGGACTATGTCTGAAGGCTTATTTCGAGTTTTAGCGTTTACTATGTCGTCAAGCGCTGTTAGTATCGCTTTTGTTATGTCTGTTCCTCCATTGGCTCTTACTCTGGCTACGTACTCAAGGAGCTTTATCACATCTCTCCCGCGCACTCTCTTCGATATGCGAAGTGCAGGATAGGGAATGCTATCAAAGAAGCGTATATAGAACTCTCTTCCTTCTCGTGCAGTTCTCTGAGCTAGTGCTAGTGCTACAGCTTTTGCCCATATAATTTTCATCCCCATCATGCTGCCACTCTTATCTAGGAGAACGTAGAATGGGCCATACTCTTCTCCAATAACCTTCCTATAAAGCAGTAAGCCTTTCTCCGCGTACTTCACTAGGAAAGCCTCGGTGGGTAGTATAAGCTCTGTTGGTATAAGTCTCTCAAGGTCATTACCCTTCTCATACCCATCTAGTTCACCGCGTGGACTCGGTCTCCTCTTTCTCTTAACATATATGTCGCTCTCCTCTATCGTTCGTAAGGCTTCAAGCACTGTCCTTACATCGGTATTCTTTGCAAGCATTAGTACCTCCGATATACTATCCTCAAGAGATAGTATCGAGGCGTTTCCAGCAGTAAATGACATAGCATAACTCGTAATCTCCTTGGCGTGTTTAGCTGTCTCGTGAGCTTCATCTAGAGCCCTTTCGACACCTTGCTGTAAACGCTCTAGGTCCTCTGCACCTTCCTTACTGTCCTTGGCTTTTCCTGGTTCATTGCTTTTCCCTGAAGAATAATCGTAACCAGGCTTTTTGCCTAACTCACGGGCTATGGCCTCTAGTAACACTGCTGAAGCTGCTAGGCTTGTTACAGCATCAGCTATAGTGTGTTCGCGCACCTTCTTGAACTTTGGGGAGGCCAGAACAGCAGAGGATATTGTATACTGTATGAGGAGCTTTCTATTTTCAAGCTTTTCAGGTTTCTCTAGTAATGGAAGGGGTAGAAACATCATGTAATATATTGTTGTTGCAAGCTGTACATCTATGTAGTCTGGTAAGGTCATAGATGAAAGCTTCTTTGTAAGCGAAAGCACTCTTTCTCCTCTATATTTTACGGGCGGGTCATCATAATTTATGCCGCGAAGAAGCTGCATGTCTCTCACATCCCCAGCTTATATGAGATCTTCTCGAGTAGCTCGTCTATGTCCTTTAATGTCTCTTGGGCTAGGGCTTGCACTCTATCATCATCAGCCTCTCTCTGTATAGTAAGAACTCTGCTCTTAGCTATTTTCAAGCTCCTATAGAGGTCTACGAGACGGGGATCATAGCTCCGCATACTTTCTACCAATCTTGAAGCCTCTCTTATGTTCGCTTGTATATCACTTAACTCTTTCAAAAACCTTTCTGGCATTCGTAGCTCCTCTGATAGGATAATATTTACCTTGTCAAAGTCTCCAAGTTCACGTGGTGCAGTATACTTTAACACTATCAAGTCTCTTTCTTCAGCATACATTCTACCCTCTAGCAGTGCGTTCGCAGCAATAGCCTTGAGAGTTTTGGCTTTACGTCTGTCAGTTAAATGTATGCCCCTCTCTTCAAGTATAGCATAGAGCCTCAGTAGTTTACTCTTAATACTTGACATGTCAACCTTGAATATGAGCTTGTGTGCCTCAGCTACATCGCTGATTGACGCCACAGGTTTTATTGGCGGAACACTGCCAGACTCGATACGCCAGCCGGCTTCAAGGAGGTCACTCCACTTATTTTCAGGAAGGGGTCTAGCATATTGTCTTATAAGAAATCTGTCATAGATAGCCTCAAGTTCTGGCTCCTCGGGAACACGGTTTGTAGCGCCCACAAGACTCCAAAGGGGCACACGTATCTCTGTGTATCCATCGTACCACACTCTTTCCTGCATTATGCTTAGCAAGGCATTAAGTATGGCTGAATTAGCATTGAATACTTCGTCCAAAAACACTATTTCTGCTTCAGGAAGCTTTCCCTTTGTAATACGTGTGTATATACCCTCTTTAAGCGATTTGAGGTCAAGAGGTCCAAAGAGTTCACTGGGTTCTGTGTACTTTGTTAAAAGATACTTGAAGAAGCGCGCATTTATAAGCTCAGCTAGTCGTCTTGCAAGTGCAGACTTAGCCGTACCAGGTTCACCTATTAATACAACATGTTCACGCGAAAGTAGTGCCAGCACTATGGCTCTAGCTTCATCCTCTCTACCAACAAAGGGCTCCTGCAGCTTACTATATAGTATTTTTATTTTTTCCAAGATGTTGTTCATGCCACGCACCACGACTAACTAAATTGCTCTCCCACTTCTTCACGTGCACATATAGCCTTAATACTGCTACCCAGACTGTGTGCCATTAGACAAGTGTTACTACAGTAGAGACACAATATATTTAGCGGTTTATAGTCCCACACTAAATGTTACCGAGCCGCCGGTCGAATGAGGAGCCCGGTTTTCAGCTGAAGGAATGAAGAGGAGTTACTCTACTGACAGCCGGCGGCTGTACTTATCACTGAAACAGCTTTTATAAACTCATAAACTAACTGAAGGATCTCGGGAGTTGGATGGTCGGTAACCGGTGCACTCATCCTCCCCATAAAGTCATGAGACGGGGTTTGTCCTCATCCCACCCATACCCAGTTAAGTTTTAAAAGAAATTATTCAAGTATTTAAATGGATGATAGTAATAAATATGACACCCGGGATCTAATATTTCTTCCTTCAATTTATTAAATAGGGGTAGGTGCAAAGTTTATGTATGCTCTCTAATAGTTGCTAATGATGTTGATTGCACGTCCCTGAGCATGAGCCGCGATGAGGAACCTCCACCGGTTCTGAGGCATGTTCTGTAGGACACTAGGCACAGTATTTATGGGGACTACAAGTTTAATTAGACACTCGGATGGAGGAGGAGATGTTTTGAGTGCAAAGCCTGCTGAATACATCAATATGCTTAAAAGGTGTCTAGCCTACCGTATTGAGGGACCCTATATAATCATAGAGAATAAGTGTTCAGAAAGTATAGAGGTAGCAGCTATTGAAGTGAAATATTACATTACATTACTCCGGGAGGAAGAGGAGGGGTACGGTAGACGTGAGATTACAGAGCGTCTTGCAATAAGCAAGAGAATAGGGCCAAGCGGAATATTAGATATATATTTCGGTCCAGTTAATAACATAACTACAATATCACTTGTAGTTAAGTACGCTGATGGAGAATATCGAGTTGAGTTAGAAAAAGAGGAAGGAGAAGGTGAATAGGAGGTTAAGGCAAGGCTATATAACAGTTAGTTTTAAAGTTAAAGCAGTTTATATGTCTTCGATTTTTCCTATAAATTCACATGTCTAATACTAGAAAAGCTTATATTAAGGTTGTTTTTACTTCAGAGTATTACCCACAGTTCATCCACTATATACTAT
>JALTZF010000113.1 GCA_027046265.1 Pyrodictiaceae archaeon | reverse complement strand
AACGAGCTGTGCTGGTAGAAGTCCCTCCTTGGGGTTTTCAAGGTAGAAAGTGTCTGTAGGCCTTCTGGCAGGGTGGTACTGTGGCTGGAACAATACGTCATAGTTCCAGAACTCTAGCTCGATAGGCGGCGCTTCAACCTCGACAAACCCAAGCTCCTTCATTACGTCTCGGATGTACTCTATGAATTCTAAGAAGAAATTGAGCCTACCCAACCTCAAGCGCGGAGGCTCAGCCGTGATATCGTATTCTCGTAGCTTAAACCTCTGCCACTCACCACTTACGAGCATATCATGGGTGAGTGCACCAATCTCGACCACAGCTTTCTCAACAATAACACTTGGATCAGCCTTGAAGGTTACCCAAGTTAGACGCCTCTTTACACGTTCAATAAGCTTCCTTCTACGCAGTAAGCGTAGTATATCCTCACCGAGTTTCTCCCCCTTCTTAAGTGCTTCAATGTATTTCCGTTCTTCTGCAACAGCCCTACTAGGATCCACAAGTAACTCAACAATACCCTCATTAACCCTTATCCAGCCCTTCCTCAAAGCATTAGGCAACGCTATATTCAACTCAGCTCCAAGAACCTCCTTCAACACTTCAACACTTGCACGCCCGCCAAGCTCTCCAAGGTGCTTGACAAGCTTCTCCTCTGGGAAGAGGTCGGACACATACTTCTCAGCCTCACTACTCACCTCGTATATAGTCTCCTCGTAATCCTCAACAACCACAATGCCCTTAGAGGAAAGTAGCCGGACAATAGCTTCAACACTACTTCTATCCATGCCAGCAAGCCTAGCAAGATCCTCAACACTATACTTAACTCCGGCATGAACCCTGCCGGCCAGGCTCTTCAAAAGCTTGTATTCTGACTCTGACAACCGTAGCTCATTAGTCATTGCATCAACCCTTCTTGACCCTTAACCTAGAGTTAGCCACAATACAACGTCTTATGTGGACATAAAAAACTACTATCGTGCAAGTCAACATCGAGGAAAAAGATACTTGCAGGTGCATCCTACTATGTCATCCTTCAAATACTACATGAAAGTATTTTAGTAAAAGTTAGGAGTTAACTGGCATAATCTAGTGATATATGATGTGCTAGAACTCGTACTTTTCACCAGGCTTCAATATCACTACTTTAGTCTCAGGACTCATCTTCTTAACATACTCAGCAAACTCGTTTGGATCCGCCTGGATCACAGGGAATGTATCATAGTGCATTGGTATAGCAACCTTTGCTCGCAGAAGCTGTGCTGCCTTAGCTGCCTGGTAGGAGTCCATGGTGAAGTGGCCTCCAATTGGTAGAAGTGCTATGTCTACAGTGTACAGCTCTCCTATAAGTTGCATCTCAGCAGTAAGCCCAGTATCACCAGCGTGGTATATGCTGGCCTCTTTGCCTTGTAGCAATACGCTTGTTGGCGTCCCACCAAACGTTGCACTATGTGTTGCCGGGAAGAACATAACCTTGAGATCAACACCGTCTATCTTTACTGGCCCGCCAATGTTAGCACCTATAGCCCTGCTTGAATCCCCAATTTTCTCAGCAAGACTATTAGCTAACTCGTAAACAGCAACAAGTCTCGCATCCTTATTACGCTTCATTAATTCGACAACATCGCCTGTATGGTCACCGTGATCATGCGTGACTATTATTAGGTCGACATGCTCCTTATACTCACTAACACTAATAGGAGACTTGGGATTAGAAATCCAAGGATCAACTAAGACTCTATAGCCATCTAATAGGATCTCAAAAGCTGAGTGACCAAACCACTTAATATAACCCATGCCCAACACCTCGCTTGGACATCAACTCATCCATATAAAAACTAAGGTTTATGCTCCCGAAAAATAGGGATAGGACAGCTCTCTTAAAAAGAAGTCCTCTTTAAGACCATTATAAGAGTATAGCTAACTTGCAGACTTCAACTTCTCGACTCAGCATAAAACTATAAAGAACACAATTTTGCATAAATGTATCATTTCCTTATTAGACTACTAGATATTGATTCAAACTATTAAAATATTAAACAAAAAGGGCTCGACAGAAAGGGTTCGAGGGAAGTGGGGATCAACCATTGTTATGAGGTGGCCCGATCCCGGCTTGGGGGAGCTGCGGGGCCTCGCGGACCCCACAGCTACCCCCAACGCG
>JALTZF010000112.1 GCA_027046265.1 Pyrodictiaceae archaeon | reverse complement strand
CTACTACCTCCTCTAGAAGAGGAATTCAAGAAGTCGAAAGGCCAAGCTGCATAAGCAACACTATACAGTGCTATACTCAGCGTAGAAGGCAGTACAGCCACAGTCTTGCACCACCCTTGGCTCGCAGTGCTCTATACTTGTACCTAGTCTACTGGAGCATACACTCATCCGCTTAAGTTGCTTCCCTCAAAAGAGTATAATTCTTGCTTTAACTCTACAGTGTCGTAACTATTACTTCGCCATCATTAGTTATCACCACTGTATGTTCAAACTGCGCAACAATGCCCCTCCTACGCTCAACTAGTATAGGATACTTCGCCAAGTAACCCATCCTTGTTAGCTTCCTAAGAATCCTCCTTAGCTCATCAACGTCTTCCAGAGAGTCACGTAGCCATCTTTCCGCAAACGGGAGAGTGTGATAACGCTCTCTTATCGTGTTCAGTATCCTCTTCTGCTTCTCATCTAGCCTCCGCTTTAGGTTAGGGCGTATAAGAGAATATATCCCTACTATGTCGCCCTCATACACTAAGCCCTCCCCTGTAGTGCCAAAGGGCTCTATGGCGTAAGCCTTGCCAGCCTGGTACTTCCCCCTTGAGAACAAGTCGTAGGTATTTGGTATGCTCTCACCAGCGTGAACACGGTAGCGTGCAAGACTATGCCCACTAAGGTTCACTATTGGCTTAAAGCCGTAGCGCCTAATAGTATCTCCAATCACTCTCCCAGTCTCGGCAAAGCGGGCGCCAGGCTTAACAGACTCAAGAGCTTTCTCAAGAGCTTCTCGTACAGCTTCAAGCAAGGGATCCCACTTTGGGTCCAAGCTTATCGTTATAGCTGTATCAGCTATATACCCGTCAACATGAACACCTACATCCACCTTGACTACACTACCTTCCGGGACTGTGTTCTCATCACCTATTAGTGGTGTATAATGTGCAGCAATATCGTTTATAGAGATATTACAGGGGAAAGCAGGTTTACCACCTAGCTCTTCTATACGCTTCTCAACAAACTCACATATCTCAATTAATCTCACACCAGGCTTTACAAGCCTATTGACCTCTTCTCTAACACGTGCTGCTATGCGGCCTGCCTCAATGTACTTCTGCAATACATCCTCGTCCATCAACAAACACCATTACAATTATTCAATCCTACTGAGTTACAGCTCTGGGCTCCCCCTAAAAACCAGTATAGAGCTTTTCGCATAGGGTATAATGCTAAGTTAAATAGAGAATAATTTTACGCTCAGAAATGCAGGGTTTCTTCATCCCAAAAGAGTCAAGCCGTGGTCCACTCGTCACAGCACACACCAGCGCTCCATCAAGTAAGGTATTTTCTATGTCTATGTAAGGAGATCTTTACTAGCACTATCTACACTCGAGCTTTACACCCTCTACTCCGAGTCTTACTTGGTACACCTCAAACCCTTTTTTCATACACTCTCTCTCAACGATGGAAAGAGCTTCTCTATTACCAATAACTATGGCTGAGCCACCCATACCGGCTCCAGTAAGCTTTGCGCCATAGGCCCCATGAGCTGAGGCAGTGTGTACTATCCAGTCAAGTTCTGGCACTGAAACACCCATACCACTTAACAAGCCGTGAGACAAAAACATTATCCTACCAAAACGTTCAAGGTCTTTCTTTCCAAGAAGTTCAACTCCTTTGAGCACTAGTCTATCGACAAGCCCAATCAACTCATCTCGTACACCCTCTAATAGTGACAAGTTCCTCTGAAAATACTCTACTGCCTTCCGGGTAGAACGTTGAATACGAGTATTTATTACTAATGCATCCAACTCAACTCTAGACTCGAGAGGCTTTACACCAAGTCCTCGTTTATAGAGGACGAAACCACCATAACTTGCAACAGTATTATCAATACCGCTGGGATGCCCATGATTGTATTCTTCAGCGGCATAAGCAGCCTTGTTAATTAAGTCTCTGTCCAGCTCAATTCCGTGTACGCCGGCATAAGCTGCTGAGAAAGCCACAGCTACAGCCGCACTACTACCCAATCCAGCCCCTACAGGAATCTGCGAAAACACCCGGCACTGTACGCACGAAGGTTCTATGCTAAGTGCTTTAGCTAAATATCTAGCAGCATAACCTAGGCCGCAAAGGGGGCCCCTACACTCCTCTAGCTCCTTGACATTTATGGCCGTACTGCCTAAGACACTTTCAACGTGTACCTCTGGCTTATTACAACTTATCTTCTCACATTCAACACTAGCTCTCAAGCTTATAGAGGCTGCTAGTCCGTAGGAACCAGAGACAACCCAGTGCTCACCTAGTAGTATGACCTTGCCCGGTGCTGAAGCAACACAAGTTTGAGGCATTAGCTTCCCCAGAACAACTATCTACGCTTATAACAGCTAGAAAACGCTTAAACACTAGAAATGAAGGCCTAGAATGTTGGTTTTTATAACTAGACGAGAATATGGGGAATCTTAGCAAGGAGCGAAAAAACTAGTAAAGGATTTATGTGAATTTGCTAGGTGTTAGCCGTGTTAGCTACAGATTGGGTAGTCGTCGGGTACCTTGGCTCTGAAGTACTTGCCAGTCTCTGGGCTCTTGAAGAGGCCTATCTTGACGCCCTTCCTGCCGCGAGGAGCTAGCTGCCAGACCTTGATTGGTGTTAGTTCAACCTCCTTACCAGTTGTTGGATCACGAACCTTTACTGCCTTCTCACATGCCATATACACTCACCTCTAACACTCTTCTCTTTTCTCATATACTATGTTCTAGCGATTACCCTTATATAGACTTTACGTTTGGGTTCTGAAGGGGAGTGAACTACGCCTCCAGTAGAAACTCGAAATACGAGTGTATTACCGGTAACCCGGGAACCCGGCACCCCCTATTCGCTCCCTGGGCAGAAATACTAATGTAGGTTTATACCATCGTCAAGAAGACGTAGTATCACATACATCTTAAAGATAAATGACACGTGAACAAGGCATGGAGAATGATTGGTAATAATTATATAGACTCTTGTCGTAGAAGAAAAGTCCAGGCACAGCCCAGTGAGCTGAGAGAGGTGGTGAGTCTTCGTCCGCAAGCACAGGTAAGGAGTTTACTCCCAAGATTGTAGAGAAAAGGTGGAGCAAGGAAATCGAAAAAGAAATTCTTGAAGCCTGGAGCAAAGAGGACCTCTACAGGTTTGACCCCGAAAAACCTGGCCCCACCCTTGTCATAGACACACCGCCTCCTTACCCCAGTGGCAAATGGCACGTAGGCGCTGCAGCGCATTATGCACAAATAGACATGATAGCTAGATACTTCCGTATGAAGGGATGGAACGTTTTCGTACCATGGTACGCTGACCGCAACGGTCTTCCTGTTGAAGTAGCAGTAGAAAAGAAATACAATATACTAGCAAAAGAGATGGCGTCTACCATTGAGGGTAGACTAAAGTTCCTTGAATTGTGTAAAAAAGAGCTTGACAAGATAGAAGCAGAATTCGTAAAGCTATGGACAAGACTTGGGTGCAGCTTTACGTATCTTAGAGACGGAACAGATAGCCCGAGATACCGTACAATAACACAGGCAACCTTCATTGAGTTGTGGAAGAAGGGGCTCATCTATGAGGCAGAAAAACCAGTAACTTGGTGTCCACGTTGCGGAACTAGTTTGAGTGAAGCCGAGATAGAGTACAGGGAAGAAGACACCTATCTCTACTACATTAAATGGCGTGTTAAAGAGACGGGTGAAGAGATAGTAATAGCAACTACACGCCCTGAACTCATAGGTGCAGCTAGAGCTGTTATCTATAATCCTAGTGATGTAAGATATAAGCATTTAAGAGGAAAACATGCCATAGTACCACTATACGATTACGAGGTACCAATACACGAACACAGTGCAGCAGACCCCAAGTTCGGAACCGGGCTAGTAATGATTTGTAGTTATGGCGACTGGACGGATGTTATGATAATAAATGAGCTTGGCTTAAAACCTAGATTAATCATTGATAGAGATGGAAGAATGACAGAGAGAGCAGGCATGCTAGCAGGGTTAAGTGTTAAGGAGGCCAGAGAACGTATTGTCGAAGAGCTAAGGAAGCACGGGTTAATAGTTCGCGAGGAGAAATTAAGACACAACGTGCCTATATGCTGGCGTTGTAAGACTCCAATCGAGATAGTTCACGTGAAAGAATACTTCTTGAAGCAACTTGCGTACAAGGATACTATGCTCAAGCTGAGTGAGAAGATAATCTTTAGGCCAGAAAAGCATCGCCGAAAACTAGTAGACTGGATTAATAGCCTCAAGATGGACTGGCCGATATCCAGGACAAGGTACTATGGGACAGAGATACCACTCTGGACTTGTACAAGATGCGGCGCCAAACTCGTCCCAGAACCGGGCCGCTATTATAGGCCATGGCTTGAAGAGCCTCCCTGGGATAAGTGCCCTAAGTGTGGAGCCCCTCGTGAATCCTTGAAAGGTGAGAAACGCGTATTCGACACATGGTTCGACTCAAGCATATCAGTACTATATGCCTCAGGGTACTTATACAACCAAAAGCTATTCAGCAGAGTATTCCCAGAGAACAAAGAACTCCCTTATACACTTAGGCCTCAAGGCTACGACATCATACGTACATGGCTCCACTTCACCATACTAAGGGTGTATCAACTCCTAGGAAAACCCGCGTTTAGATGGGCTAGAATCACTGGTATGGGTCTAGACCCTACAGGAAAAGCTATGCACAAGAGCCTGGGGAACATCATAGATCCAGACCCCTACATTGACACCTATGGAGCAGAACCCTTCAGGTACTGGGCTGCTGCAGCCGCAAAAGTTGGTGACGACTATAGGTTTAGTGAGCAGATACTAAAGACAGGGAAGCTTTTCCTGACTAAACTATGGAACATTGCTAGGTTTGTATCAAGCTTCCCAAGACCCGAGTCGGGCTTCAAGCTAAGGCCTGTGGATCTTGCTATACTGGGTGCACTCAACAAAGTGATACAGGAGGTAGACAAGGCGTATGGGGAAGAACTCGACGTTCATGATCCCATAAATAAACTCTACAACTTCACATGGAACGTGTTTGCGTCACACTACATTGAACTCGTCAAGAATAGGGCATATAACAGGGAAGGCGAGTTCAGCGTCGAAGAGCAGCAAGGCGCTTGGTATACACTACACACAGTACTTGACAATATACTACGAATGCTAGCCCCAATACTTCCATTCGTGACAGATGCCCTCTACCGTAGACTCTATGGCGAGAGCGTCCACAAGCAAAGCTTCCCAGAACCGCGAGAGGAGTGGGATACTAAGTATGCCAACGACTTCGAAGACATAATGGAATTTAACACGGCTATATGGACGTGGAAGAAGAAGAATAGGCTAAGACTCTCAGAACCAATAAGAGAAAAGAAGGTATATGTTACAAGCGAGAAGTTAGCCCCATATATAGAGGATCTAGAGATCCTGCATAAAGCTAAGATTATACTATCAGAGCCGCCAGAAGGAGCCGAAAAGCTTAGCGAACACGTGTATATCGCATAAGAGCTCAGCCGAAATCCGACACATCATCCACTCTTTTCTGTCAGCAGGGCTTGTTCAGCACTCTCCTCAAGACTACTACATCTACACCAAGCATAGCTTAATTAACTTTCGAGAGAAACTAGTCTATTACACGGACCCGCGACGCCCGAGGAGAGGCCGCCTATAGGCGGGCTATGACCTCGGGTCTCCCGGCCTTCACAGCACTATAACACAGCGCTTAGAGAGTTTTCTCAATGTTTCGAGCACATTTCCTCTATAAGCAATTTGTACTTTGTTTCTACAAACGAGAGAGCTTCGCGAGCTACTAAATCCTCTCTAGATAAATCCAAGAGACTACGATACATAGAACAGACTATCTCACTAACACCTCGGTAGCCAGTAGCATAATACCTTAGTCCTTGTAGGAGAGTTGAGAGAGTTTCAGCAACCTTAGCTACCCTAGCCTCAACACTCTCCTGCTCAACATATTCTTTAAAGAGCCTATAAACAAGTGCATCGTCACCTAACTCTTCGCGCAGAGCTTCAAGCTCAACCTCCTCCTTTACCTTCTCACCAATATGCCTAGTGGCACGCTTCACTATGTCACCGACATAAGCCTCAGCATAGTCATGTACTAAAGCGATGCTTGCAGCCTTGTACACATCAATACTAAGACCATATTTCTCATTAACAATATTAGCTAACACAAGTGCCAGAACTGAAGACTCATACATATGTGCCGCTATAGGCTCAGCTATCGCTGCAGGTACACCTCTCAGCATCCACCCTGTTCGGGGTGTAGACTTGAGAGCAGCCAAGCTAGAAGCCAAGGAATACCAAAACTTCTCTTCTTGCTGCTCCACACCAAGCACCCACAATGAAGACAAGAAGCTAAGAAGTGAACATAAAGAAGTTTACTCAAGTAACAAACTAAGGTAATACACCCCGAGTAATGAACAATATCCTAGGAGAACTATTAAACAAAGAAAGTACTTACCTTTAGATATCTTAGACCATGACATCATGCTAGAAAACAGGCGAAGAATAGGTTGGATTAGTGTCCCCAACTTTGTCCTCCTGATACGAGATCTCATATCGTGCATTATTCGGTGCTACAAAACATTAACGTTCACGTTTACAATTTTGTAACAAGCTAAACAATAGAATCAGTTTACGTTGTTGTCAGGCGATAGCTGGCGAGAGGCTGTGTGAGACAGGCGAAAAACCCTAGACACAATATGGACTCCGGGTTTCTGATACCAATTACTAGTTCTAGACTGAGCTAATACACTCACTAAGGAGAAGCATGTATACATACAAGAAGAGCCAACAATGTAAAATAGTGTTCAGACTGACTTGGTGCTAGATTAGTCTAAGACGTAATAGTGTTAAAGGGTTACTAAAGTACCCAATGGAGTTCTCTGAAACGCTGTAAAAGAGAAGAGACTACGCCGCAGCACAGTTTGTGCAGAAAATGCCTATGAAGTGCTAGCTTCTTATTTACTCATAGTTTATACCTAGAGGTGAAAGAAAGAGTAAGCTTTCTCTAAAGCTCATTATGGAGGTAGTACTATGCCTTTTTCGTATGCTAACACGACGTTGTAGCCTAGATTTAGCTCAATATGCTCAGGAAAAGACGCCTTAGCTAGTTCTTGAAGCATGTAAAGTAGGAGAGCAAGCTTACCCCAAATACGCCGCCCCTGAAGCTTCTTTAGTAAGCCCTTGACTCTTTTCATAAAGTATCTCGAGAGAATTCTTTTTGCGTGATGAGAGCCAAACGCAACGTACACTCCAGCCCGTCTAGCCATTCTGTAGGCATTAACTGTTAATCTTATCCTCGTCATGTATATGTAAACGATGTCTGCTGACACAAAGTGTCTCCCACGCAGTTTATCGACAAGCTTCCTAAGTCTCACTATGCGCTTGTGTAGCTGACTCGGTGATACAGGACGAGATTCTTGTACAGAACTGTAGATTGCGGCTACAAGAGGACGAGAAGCAGGCAGCTCTACTAAAACAATGCTAACACGCTTATCCCCAGTCTGTAGAACTTGTATATGTAGAGTCTCGTTCGCAAGTTTGAATAATAGTTGTGAATACCTTCTAGCAACACTTAACAATGGTATAATAACATTGTTAGCCTCCCTTAAGGCTGCCTCTTTGGCCTCTCTCCTCACCATACTCTCCAAGTGTTCTGACCTAATTCTACACACAGTAATAGTATCATAGCGGTGAAGTAGTCTACTCAGGTGAGGCCATTATTATCAGGGCACAATGATAATGCATGGTAACACTTTGTCACCTTTCATCAGAACCCTAGTAAATGCACTCCTGAGACGTGTAGGCTTAGTGTGAGTGTTGGTGTTTCCGTGAACCAGCCCCAGTGCCTGTCAGGCTTGTAGACTGGCGTATTCCCCTGTTTTGGTGCGCGTAAAACTGGAGAATTACGGTGGTGTTATCATCTGTGTAGTCTCTAGCTCCTTTTGGCTGTGAAGCTATATGGATGGGTGCGGCTGATGCTGGAAACAGCAATACTTCACTCATCAATATTGTTGACAGTTACTGGTGTGTCTAAGTGCGTCTCCATAGAAGCAAGAGGAGTAGTAGGGTTTATGCCCTCGTTGCTAGGCTTAGGCGGAGCTTTGGCTTTCGACGCACCAGTATACGTTGAGGTATGTGGTCTTGGTAGCGTTGCGGCAGTAGAAGATCTGGACGTTAGGATTGTTGGTAGAGGGCTTTACTACTCATCTCGTGGCCTAGATAGGGAACTTGTAAAATATACTATTGGAGCATACAAGGGTGATAATGACCACAATAGTATTATCAGCACGGACAGCGGTTTCTGTATGAATTGCGTCTTAGTGTACACTTCTATACATGGTGCAAGCATATTCATAGATAATTACCGCTTCCCTCTCTCTGACTTAGAAGGATATTGGGCTGTTGTAATAAAGCTTAAAAAGCCCTTTAAACACGCGTTGAACCGCATAGTGGAAAACATGGTTATGAACCAGGATAAGTATCGTGAACTACTACTTGAAACTATTGATGACCCCCTAACTGGTCTACATAAGATAGGAACGTATACTGCAAGTATTCTAGGTAAAAGGGCAGTGAGCCTGGTGGAGAGTTTGGAAAGAAAGGGTGCTATTGCAGCCCTATTAGACTATACGGGGCGTGCAGCTTTAGCAATCACTGAAGATGCTGTAAATGCGTCCCTGTTATCGGCAAGTGTTAGGAATCTAGGAGATCGCCTTGAAGCAGAAGTTATTGCTTAATTTCTCATATAGCTTTGCTACGTCTCCTTATTAAGGTACATAGAATTAAAAACTCATCTTATTGATTCTACAGTACCAAATAAGAGTTGAATACTCCAATAGCCTTGTACAAGTGCTTCTGTAAATTCAGTTTAAAGGGGATACCGTGCTAGGATTTAGAGGCGGGGCAACTCGATGTTACTACGTGTTTCAGCGCGATGCATTATAATACGTGATGGAAGGCTACTAGTGCAACTGAGCAAGCATGGTGACTTTTACCGTCTTCCTGGAGGAAGGGTGCGCGTTGAAGAGAGCATTCTTCAAGGATTACAACGTGAGATAAGAGAGGAACTGGGCATAGAGAAGATAGGGGAGCCTCGACTCCTGTACATTGTTGATTCATTCTATAGGAGACGTAACGGTGTGGTACATGAGATAGGGTTTTATTTTCTTTGTAAGGATGTTGATGTTAATGCTATAAAGCCTAAAGAGGAACACTTGAAGGTTAAATGGGTAGGGTTCGATGAAATAACTCCAGAAACTCTACGGCCTTCAGCTCTTGCAGTCTACTTAAAGGAGCTGGGCAGGACTAATGCTATTAATGGTGGGCGCTGGCCTGTCTATATAATAAATGTTGATGTTGGTGAGGAATAAGCTGAGTATTTGTGACCTAAAAGACTTGAATGCTTTTGACTAGACCTATTTTTCTTCAAATATGAGTTCTGTGCCCTTGGGGTATATGTATATGTCCTTTCCTATTGCTTGGCCTGGTAGGTTTCTGTTAAACCGCGCTATTACGACTCCTTTGTTTCCATGGATATCAATTATTTTTCCATGATACTCGTTTCCTCTTGTATCTTTATAGAGCACTTTCCATCCAATCAGTCTTGATGCTTGGTTGCTATTAGCTACGCCGTCAACGCGTATTAGTACTTGATTCTCATACTGTGTATTTGAGCCACGGCGGTACCCTATTATAAGTCCTGTATATACTTTAGCCCGTGTTTCTTTACTCATAGTTCTGCTCCCCGGCATGCCTCACTAGAGTAGCTTCATTTAAAGCCTACCCCCATTCCTGGCTAACCTATTCGGAGGACAGTCTTTTTGTTGTGGTGTGCCTAATACTGTTTGAGTACCTGGAAACCATGCTCTTTGGAGGTGAGGGACTGTGAGTTGTACTGATAACAGTAAGCCTTCCAAGCCAAAAATAGTTGTTGAACCTCCAGGTCCTCGTGCACGCGAGCTTCTTGAGCGCGACAGGAGGTTTCTCATGCAGAGCTTTGTGCGCTGGTACCCTCTTGTAGTCGAGCGAGCTTACGATTACATTGTTTATGATGTTGACGGAAACATGTACATAGATCTTAATTCTGGTATTGCAGTTCTTAGTGTTGGCTCTACAAACCCACACGTTGTTGAAGCTGTTAAAAGACAGCTAGAGAAGTTCATACATTATAGCCTTACAGACTTCTATTATGAGAATGCTGTGGTGCTTGCTGAGAAGCTTGTCTCAATAGCGCCATTCAAGGGAGACGGTAAGGTGTTCTACA
>JALTZF010000111.1 GCA_027046265.1 Pyrodictiaceae archaeon | reverse complement strand
GGTGAAGGCTATGTAACAGCTTCCACATAAACATTGTATGTACGTTTATGCATCGAGAAGATTTGCATGTGGTGTGTTTTAGGCTCTTCTTGTTCTCCAAACCCATACTGGCCTAGTACTGCACTAAGTATAAGAGTTATGGCCTCTTCAAGGTCTTCCCTTGATGACACAATATGGCTTTGAGCTCCTACTACTATCGTTGGCGGTGCTTCCTCGTCAAGTAAGGGAACCCTAATGTATGACACGGTTATTTTGAAGCCTAGCATACGTAGGAAGTCCGTTACCTCCTTTAAAATGATAACTGTCCTCGTACTTAGCTCGCCAAAACCGTAGAAAGCAATGAGCTGTACCAAAAGAATATCCCAAAATAAGACTATGGGTTGGATAGCACCTTAGGTATGTGCGAGTAGGTAACACCGATTGCAGTTTAGGATTTACAACCCAGTATCTCCTTTATTTTCCTAAGTTTTTCCTTTACCTCCCTTAACTCATTTACTTCTTGTCTAAGTTGCTCGTTCTCCTTCTCAAGTCTCTCTATCGCATTTTTAGCTTCTTCGAGTGTTTTCTCAACCTCTTCACGGCTAATACACTTCTCTAGCTGCTCTCGTAGCTTTCTATTCTCTTCTTCTAGACTCTGTAGTTTCTTTTCAAGTTGCTCAAGTCTTTCTTTCGCTTCCCTCAATTGCAGTAACTCTTCTTGGCTAAGTGGTGCTTCTTCAACAAATGGGACTACTATTCTTAGTCTTCCGCGAACTAGCTGCTCATATGTGTCTTTAACTAATTTCCCTGCTTTGGTTTTACCCTGCAGATGTGCTCTTATTGTTGTTTCACTACGTCCAAGCTCCTCAGCGATTTGTGGGATGGTGTACCCAGCTTTCTCGCGTGCCAAGGCAGCAGCTGCTACAGCGAGACTATCGACCCATGTAGCCTTTTCAAGAGGATCCTTGATTAACTCCAGTACCTCTGGTCTATATATTGTAGCTATTATTAGAGCTGTCTCTAATTGTTTTACCTCGCGTTTAGAAGTAGGTCGTACAGGTACGTTTGATAAGTCTATTTCGAAAGCCTTAACCCCTCCCTCTATGCTCATGTACTTTCACCTCTTCATATTTGATAATTTAGTTGTATTCCTCTCCCTAATCAATATAGCTTGTATTGGCCTCTATATTTGTATTAGTTTCTGTATTGTTCACTTACCCAAGGTTGCAGCAACGAGGGTTACTGCAGCATGGATCGTTATTGGCGTTGCATCGATCGAGAACCCATCTTCGTATAAGTGTGGCGATACGTTCATCTATTGATACAAGTGCACCAATAACATAGTAATTTGCATGGCAGTATCCTTCCTTGCGTAGTGTCTTTGTTAATTGTGATAGCAATGATTTGATAAGTACAAGCCAGAGTTCCCATTCATGTAAATTAGCTAGTTCCTTCACAGAATATATCTTATACCTTGCTTCTACGTAGTCTACATGGGAAAGTGCTTTGGCTGTCACTTGTGCAGGTACGCGTGCAGCACGTAACGCTTGGGCAATAACGTCTGCTAGCCGCATTCTCCCCCACTGGGAGAGTCCTAGAACCGTAGATGGAGCCTTATTTAGGATGTAATGCTTAAAGCCTAATTCAGGATAGACTATAGAGAATGCAGTCTAGGGATGATGTAAAAAGGCCTCTACCGTTACTTGTGTGGAGGCTTTAGGCCGCTGACCATCACCATTGGTAGTAGTGCTTCCGAGTATTCATAGTAGTTCGCGTGCTGAAAGATAGAGGTCATAGAGTTTTGCAGTAAGGTGTGTGGGAAGTTTTTGTCTAGCAATAATTGCTTTGTAGTAGATTTGATCAAGTATGCTTTTCGCTTGATATGGTGCAGCAGGACCACCACTACAAGTGATTCTATGCAGTTCTTGTATTCTTCGGCTAAAGTACTCTAGCTGCTCCATTAGATAACTTATGTTTTCTACCTCCTTTTCACGGTAGGGGGAATTGCCGCCTTCTCTTTGTATAGCTTCTAGTTTACGCCTATACGCAGAATAGATAGAAGACATGAATTCCAATACTACCTCGGATTTTATACATATAGTGTAAAGTGCTAGTGAAATCCGTGAAGTTTCATCGCCTGTAAGCGTCATCGCGGTACTCCTAGCCTCAAACTGTGTTGGCTTGGCG
>JALTZF010000110.1 GCA_027046265.1 Pyrodictiaceae archaeon | reverse complement strand
GTCATGGAAAGTGCTATACACGTTATCAAAGGAATAACTTTCACAGCTTCACTAACTAAAGCAGGCAAAGCTAAGGGGATAACAGACATAGTAGCACTCCCCGAAAGATCTGGTACTCTAAATCCACTAACGTTCTTCTTGAAATCTTCCAAACTCATACCCGAGGATGAATAAAGGTAGTCAACTAGCTCTAAAATACCATCAAAAGCTACCAATATGAGTAAGCCTGCTGAAGAAGGTGTGACCACGGACAATGCTGTTGCAAGCTGTTTTCCGATATTCATTCTGGGAATATAGTTCATTCTATTAGTAGAATATTCTTTAACAATAATGTTATGTAAACGTTCATAATATGTAAAGGCCCAGTTGACTATTGTTGCGGATGAAAGGCCGGAAAGAAGCCATAGGATGAGCGATACATGGTATAATTTGTAGGTGAATGCCATAATAGAGCCAGCGAAGTAGAGGGCTGAAATCAGTCCCGCCACGTAGACTACTGAGTTGCTACCATGTCTTGCGCCTGCATCGTTGTAACTTAGGCTAATACCCAACGCCAGTATCCCTCACCTTTGTTTCCTCCTTGGAGCTACATAAATCAATAATGCTTTTACGTAATTCAATAAGCTTGTCATATAGCCTAGTGATGCTAGTGTACATGCCATAAAGTGAGCCTTTGCTTACACCATGCCCGGCTGAGAACTCGCCAAGGTGTTTTTCAACTGTTTCCAAAAGCGTTAAGGCTTCATCAAGCAACCTTAGTGTGGAATTGCAAGCATAGTTGTCCACATCCTCTCCCCAAATAGGCTTCTAAGACTACTATTCAAAGACTAAAGATATAGCTTGCCCTACTAAACTAATAACCATTATTTATTATTGTCTTAGTCTTTGTCTTTTCTATATGAAGGGCCATAGCTTCAACTAATGGCTTAGTAACTTTATTTATCGTATCAAGAACTCTATTCCTAAGCTCCTCAGCTTCATCCAACATAAATGCGCCACGCTCCATGCCCTTTACAGCATTAGCTTCAATGATGAGTATTGAAGCGGCTTGGAGCTTTCGTGCTATAGCTACAGTATATAACGCTGCAGTATCCATATCGAGTGCATGAGCATATTTGCCATAGACACGAACGCCTTTCTCGAGGAGTATATCACTTATGTAATAGGTGTCAAGACTCCAGACAATGCCATTAACAGTCTTAACATTGTGTATCTCGAAGGTTTGTTGAATGTGACGCAACAGGGAGTAATCAGCTATCGCTGGTATTTCGACAGGTAAATAGTTTCTTGAGACGCCATCACCTTTAATTGCTGCGCTGGCAAGAAACACCCTGCCAACATCAAGACTAGGCATTAGCGCTAGTGCAGTATCTATATTAACTATGACCCTCGCACCAAGTCTCGATAACTCCTCGACAAGTATAGCTAAAGCAGAAGGACCAACAGGTCTTAAGGCTACAGATACCTCAACCTCGTGTATGACTCCCTTAGCAAGTTTAAACCCTGGCTGTCCAGTCTTTTCGTTGACATCCTCTAGTCTTCTTGAAAGTGCATCATAAATCTCTGGAACTGAAGTAGTGATCACGTGAGTAGAAACCTCTCCTTTCTCCGCGTGTGTAAACGGTTGAATTTTAACCAAGTCAAATACCCCTTTCTAATCTCGGCCCCTACCTATGTTTCTTCTCCCACGCTAAGAGGCTTGCCATCCGCTCTCCCGTTAATATATAATTATGGGGGTCTTAAGCGATGAGGTACTTTGGATTGAAGAGATAACCACGAGGGAGGGGGGTAATCCTTAAAGGCTAGGGGGGTTATAACCCCCTCCTGGTGAGTAGACATGCAAATACACACCATCAAGCCACGACCAGAGCCTATGCCGGGAGAACCAAGAGTATACGGTGTACATGTCTATGGCAACCTCTACGGTTGCGATCAATCAGTATTATCAAACGAAGATAGATTACGTCAAATAGTCGTCAATGCAGCAAGGATAGGTAATATGACATTGTTGGACGTGCGTAGCTGGAAGATCGGAGAGGGCGTTAGTGTGGTAGCAATAGTCTTGGAGAGCCACATAACAATACATACATGGCCAGAGTATGGCTTTGCAACTGTGGATGTATATAGTTGTGGTAAGCATACGGATCCTGAGAAGGCTTTTGACTATATTGCTGCAGCACTAAAAGCTCAGAGGGTAGAAAGAAGAACAACTACAAGACATTTGGAATAGGAAAGGCCCCCATCTATCAGTCTGTGGGTTTTTACCTCGTAAATTAACCCATTATACCAAAATTATATAACACTAAATACCTAGATACTATCATCCAAAGGTTAATCATCTGCAAGGCCTCTTAACAATCCTGAGAGCTTATTTCTAGCCTCATCAATCTTTGATAGACCTATATACATGTGCTCGCCACCATCAATAACTATCCTCCCCATAGACACAACCGTCTCTACGCGTGGCCTTGAAGGAGACAAGTATTTCACTGTAATGCCGCGCTGAGGAATAAGCCAGCTAGGAGGCTCACTAGAATCTACTACAACAAGATTGGCTTGTCCTTTATATAACTGATAAGAGCTGTCAAGTAGATAGTACCCGGTTAGAGTTAATTGCTTGTAAACTTTTAGAGGCTCTGACCTATAAAGCCCAGATAGTAGAGGCCATGGGTTTGCGGCCAATGCGGTGCCAGGCCCAGGAACGGCTTCACCACTCCATGGCGGTAACTCAAATAGAGGCTTACCCTCCACATATATTAGCCCATCGTCAGCTAACTCGACACCTTCACCTTTAGGCCTGCTACGACAGTATATCTTGCCTAATTTTACACGTTGTAAGCTAGTCTGTTCACTAGCTGAAAACCTGCCATGGTAGTAACCACACTCTTCCGGCACAAGTACTAAACCGTATAAGCCAGAGTCCTCTAGAGCTCGAGCTACAGCGTCGGCGTTGGGTGATATTGCTATGACGCCTGTATAACCATTCATTGCTGCCTCATAGAACATTATCAATGAAGCATAATAGGCCTTTTCACTACCTAAATTAGCAATATACTTCGAGACCCTGCTTGACCCTTTAACAATCTCCAAGGCATCATCAACGCTGATAGAATCCTTGAACAGGTATGTCTCAGGAACTATAGGTCCAAGAATAAAGCCTGGAAGTACTACCCTACCACTACCTCCTGCAAGGTATTCAGCATACTGCATCTCCTCGGGTGGTTCACCTATGCCCATACCTTCTATTATACCATACCTTAAAGCTATGTAGCCAGGTCCTTCAAGCACACCGTTCTCATTGAACCAGTACACATCCACAAAGAGCAAACGTACGCTCATCATGTCACACCCTACTTTAGCTAATTACATTAGGAAAGATAAGTGTAGACAGCTATCTTTCGCAAATCCACTTTGTATAAACTTTGATGTTGTCAGGACCGCATAAAGCCATGCAAGCCAGGCAACCCGTGCACCGTTCTATATCGACAACTATTTGGCCGTCATTGAATCTTACAGCTTCAAAAGGGCAAAAGTCTCTGTCGCAGCTTCTAATATTATCCTTTATTTCTATATGTGTAACAATAATCTTGCATGTCAATAGTCTTCAGCCCATTTTCTTAGGTTTGTGTTAGAAAAGAATGTAGGGCCAGGCGGCCCCGAGGTCGGACCCGGCATCATCTACCGGCATGTACGCCGGATAAGGTGTCAGCCGGGTCACCACCCCCAGATACATATTGCTGGGGGGAGGCGGACAACTATCTGTTTTCTCTCTCTTCTCCCTCAAGGTGTTCTCTGAGGAGCCTTGCTAAAGGCTCTAGTGCTGATTTTACATTATCCCAATTGTTACCATGTATGTTAAGGTCTAGTGTTAGAGGTGTTATTGCAATAGCCTTCTCTACGTGAACGGCATAGATATCAGTTCCAGGCTCTGGATCGACCATAGTTCCATAAAGCCAATAATATTTCTTTCCCCTAGGATCGAATAGTACGCTCACCTTCTGGAGGAACTTCATTCTTGCTGCTGGCACTATCTTGATTTTCGTAGATTTAGTCACTTGGCGGGGGAAGTTCACGCTAAGCAAATCAGTGCCCTCGGGTATACCGTGCTTAAGAACCCATGATGATATAGTTCTGATTACACGCACTATATGGCTCCAGGTCTCTTTGTTTTCTTCCATTTCTGTAGCATCAGTTACATCCATGGAGAACGCGATCCCCGGAATACCTAGAAGCGCTGCTTGTGCAGCAGCACCAATGGTTCCACTTGATAGAATAGTTTGTATGCTCGTATTGTCGCCTATGTTAACACCAGAAACTACAAGGTCAAAGTGTGGACTCAACTCTTCTAGAGCCAAGTATATTATATCGCTTGGTGTTCCATTAGTCATGTATATTGATATATCGTTCCAGAGTTTGGTTTTTATTATCCTTAGAGGCTTATGTAATGTTATGCCCAGGCTACTAGCACTCTTCGGTGTCTCTGGGGCGAGAACATATACTCTTCCAAGAGGTTTAACGGCCTCGTAGAGTAATCTTAGGCCTGGGCTATGTATGCCATCGTCGTTAGTGACTAATATCCTAGGCTCCTTACTCATAGTCTATCCCTCAGACTCTTGCCTACTAGTTAATCAATGCGATTACTTAGTTGTAGTGGTGGAAAAGAGGGCCTATTATGTATTTCCAGCACTTATAATCCTGCAAAGGCTATTGTATTTTTGCACTCTCTCTATGCCCTTCTGCCTTATCTCTATCAATTCTGGAGGTGTAGGTAGCCTCCCGTTACTACTCACAAACAACGAAATGTCCTCCTCGAGGTCCAGCTCGGTGTATACGCATATATTATTCAGTCTCCGCCTGGCTTCTTCGAGTGACCACGTACTAGCAACTAGTTTTGCTATACTGTCCTTGTAGACTTCTTGTGCAGATAAGAATATGGTTAATGCTTGTATTATACTTACCTTAACTCTTCTCGTCCCACCCCGAATGCTATAGTCACCATAATAACCCCTTGCAGCTAACACCGCTATTTTACCAGCCTCTGTTTTAATGCTGCTTGTTATACTCTCTAAAACTTCTATATCACTTCTACTTAAACCCCTCATAGCTATGTATCCTCTTCTTTTAGCTATCTGGCTTATGCGTCTCAGCAAGTAATCAACATCCAGTTCTCCATCTGAACCAGGAGAGTGAACCGCCACTACAGCGTCGACACCAATATTTACTGCAGCAGACAACCCTAAACTATCAGCAAGAGGACTCCACAAATTTTCCTCGTCGCCTCTAGCCAGAATGTCTCCGCCAACATCAAACACGATAATGGCCTCACAACCATGCAGGCTTAGTAGCTCTTGTATAGCCCTTCTGATCCCGATCTCTCCTTTCCAGCCTTCAAGGATGTATACTGGAGTCCAAGAAGTCATCCTTGATACTTGGCAGGCAGAAGGTAGTACAGTTCGCCCATTACGTATAGCCACACATTCCTGAGGGTTCACTACTCTTGCAAGGTATTCGCCTAGGTACTCTACACCTTGAAATGAGTGTAAGGGTATAGGGCCGGGATTAGGGTCATAAAGGAAGCGTTCCCAAGCCAAAACAGCTAGTACACCATGAGTACCCTCTTCCCTTAGTAGACGCGCTAAGTATAGCGCGGATCCAACATCGCCACCTCCTCCAGTCGAAAGTATCAGTATACATCGTGGCTTGTTGCTGAATAGTTGGCTACACACCGACACACAATATCACCAAGACAATACTATGCCTCTGTTAAGAGTAGATGTTAAGTTTCCCGCTGTTATCTTCTCCGAAATGGTGTAACGGAGATTTGGCCAGATTATTTGGCACAGATGGTGTCAGGGGAAGAGTCTTCATAGAGCTTTCTCCGATGCTAGCGTTAAAGCTTGGTATGGCTATTGGTACATACTACGGTGAAGGTAGCACAATACTTGTTGGTAGAGACGCGCGTGCCGGCGGCGATGTACTACTACGCTCAGTAGTAGCTGGCTTGATGACTGCAGGTGTCAAGGTTAAGATAGCAGGTATGCATGGCTACGCTCCTACGCCAGCAGTGCAGTATGCTGTAAAGACTTTAGGCTACGATGCAGGCGTCATGGTTACAGCAAGTCACAACCCTCCAGAATACAATGGGATAAAGGTAATAAGTCCTCTTGGAGTAGAAATAGACGCTGATACAGAGAGGAAGATTGAGGAGATATTCTTTAGTGAACGTTTCCATGTAGTTTCATGGAATAGAGCCATATATGACGCGGGGATAGATGACAGGGTTATTGATGAATATGTTCATGGTGTAGTAGAAAAGGTGGATAAAGCCCTCATAAGGCAAAAGAAATTCAGGGTACTTGTTGATTGTGCAAACAGTGTCACAAGTCTTACAACTCCACGAATTCTCCGTGAACTTGGGGTTAAAGTCTACAGTATTGGTTGCGAGATTGATGCACGACCCTACCGTGAACCAGAACCAAGCATAGAATCACTACGTGAAGCCTCAACAATAGTCGGAGCATTAAATCTCGACCTAGGCATAGCCCATGACGGTGATGGGGATCGAGTTACGGTGATAGATGATAAGGGAATTATATGGTTGACTGATAGAACATCAGCTCTCTTAACAGTATACATAGCCGAGACTAAGCTCACCACTGCTCCGCGCCGTGTGGTAACACCAGTGGCTACAAGTAAGGCAGCTGTAGAGTACCTTGAGGAGCATGGTATAGAGATCAAATGGACACCGGTTGGAATGAAACATGTGGCATATACTCTGCTAAGGGAGGGAGGGCTTGTTGGCTTTGAGGAGAACGGCTTCATGTATCCTCCACACCTCTTAGCACGTGATGGGGGAATGACTGTTGCCCTCTTCCTAGAAATGATGGCGCGAGAAAAGGTACAAGCCTCAGAACTCTTTTCAAGAATCCCGTTATACTATCCAGTAAGACTAAAGATACCGATGAGTCGTGACACAGCAGAGCGTGTCGTTGCAGAACTCGTCAGAGAGTATAGGGAGAAAACAAGCAACGTGATAGACATAGATGGAATAAGAGTTGACGGCGACGACTACTGGTTCCTAGTAAGGCCAAGTGGTACAGAGCCTGTACTACGAGTAATGGTTGAGGCCCGAAGCCCAGAAAAAGCAGAAAAACTTGCAAAAGAATTAGAGGAGAAAGTTAAGAGGATGATAGCGTGAAGAGACGGTTTATGGATATAGCAGCTTGCCCTATGTGCAAGCATTTCCCACTCGAACTCTATGTCATAGAGGAGCGAACCTATCCTGAGCGCGAGCCCCAAATAAGGGAGCTCCTTGAAAAGTTTAAGCCGCCGCTCTGCGAACTTTACTGTTACATGCTTCAAACACCTATTGGCAAAAAAGTATCTGAAGTTGGAAACTCGACACCCTGTGGCGAGTGTCTAAAAACAGAGGTTGCAACTGGTGTTCTATACTGTCCGAATTGTGGTAGATGGTACCCTATAATAGATGAAATACCTCGAATGCTTCCTGACAACCTTCGCAACAAGGATGAAGACCTAAAGTTTCTACGCAAGTACGCTGACAAGTTGCCTGAAAAAATTGTGCGTGAAGGAAAGCCTTGGAGTTTAAAGTAGGTTAGAACATTTTTCGGCTAAAAACTAATTCAGTGATGCCACTCTACTTGTGTACGACTATGACTACTCTTCCTCGCCACTCACTAATCTCTATCTTAACCTTATCGCCTTCACGCCAACGAATACTTGCCATGACCTCATCTGGTATCCTTATGAGGTATCCCTTGTCATCGCGCTCAACAACACCTTCATAGGCCAAGATGTCCACCTCAATCTACACCTTTACTAGCCTAGCAAAAATCCATTTCTGCTTCACGCATCTGTTTATGTAAACTTTTTCTTTGGTATAACTATCTCTATTATCTTCGTGGGTCTTACTTTGACCTCAGTTTTTTCTGCATCTACATCCGCCGGTAATGGTATGACTTGCTTATACCTGCTAACACTGATCTCTTGCCCTACAGTATGGCCATAGACGTCTCCTAGCCGTATAGACCTTTCAAGTCTTGCTTCAAGAACAAGCTTGTCATCCACAACTTTGACTTCAAGCGTTGAAGTATCTGCTACGGGCAGGTCTACTAAGATTATGTAGCGGTCAGAGTATTCATAGAGCGTGTAGAGAGGCTGGAGGCTGCCATCAGGAGTTAAGTCGGGCTTTAATGCAGTATACTCTCTCATAATCCTATCGATCTCCTTCTCTATACGCCTTCTTATTTTCTCAAATTCTCGGAAAACTTCATCTACCCAGCTCATTGGAGACACCCTGCAAGTTCATGGCTAGGCATAGAGTAGTGGGCTTGGAGTCCCCATTTCAGCCATGGTTTGTCGTGTCTGCTTCATTAACCCCCTTAGTCTTAGCCGTATTAGCTCAGCTTGTTCTAAGAGCTTCTTAACGTCAATCTCTTTCCCTAGAATCTTTGATAAAATTCCTAGTACAGCCGCTGAAGCTTCAGGGTCAGGGAACTCCATGAACGCTTCTGCCAAGAGTACAAGGTTTGGAATCCTAGATCTGATGGCATTCTTAAGTATTAGAGCATAGGGGCCGACTAGGTAGCCATTTGTGAACCCTTCTATCTCCAGGCCATCTACTAGTTTTCTAGCCTTATCATTGCTTGCAATCCAGTAGACTCTTGGCTTTTCAATATTTATCCTATTAGGTGACGCTATACCAGCCATAGACACAATATAGTCTATTCCTCTCTTCATGGCATAGTCTATTATCATCCTTGATAGGGGATAGACTGTTCCAGGTGGCACAGGTGTCTCAGCACTAAGTGCCATTATATTGTCCTTGACGTATATCCGCAGCGGCGGCCTAACTTTTCCATTAGATATTACAGCTACGGGCGGCATCATGCCAGCAATGTCTATTCCCGCAACCTCTTTCATACCAAGTACATCAATTGCGTGATTTACCCCTATGACACCGACAAGTCCCGTGTCTGGAAGGCCTAAGATTAGGAAGCTAGGCTTACTGAGCTCGTACTCTTCGTACTCCATTAATACAAGTCCATCATACTCTTCTTCATAAAGCGGCCTGCTCATATGGGCACACACCATTCTTCTAGCTATTCATTACACCTTATAGAGATGCTACGCTCCTCATTAGTAGCATAGTAAACGGGGAGTCCTTTAAATATAAGTCTATACAGAAGGGCTACAAGCTAAAGGCAAGATAGTCCCTACAATTACTATTAATAACTATTATGTAGAGTAGTAGTTTATAACAAAGAATAAGCTAGTATGTGTACCATGTGAATTCGGACAATATATCGTAAAGGCCTACATAAGTTTCTCTAGTTGCTCTAATTCTCCTTCCCAACCTAACTATGCTAGCTATGTTAAACGCTATACGAGGCGCCCCTAAAATAGCTGGCACACCCGCAGCTATACTTAACGCGGCTACTCCTAAGCTAGTCATGCTAGCTAACATTCTTACTCTTTCGAGGGGTGTAAGGTATAGATCTTCAAGGCTCTTAGTTGCATCCTTAACAGCAGAGCTGAGTTCCCGTAGTTTCTTATCTGTCTCAATAAGAATGACTGCATTATCCCTAAGCAACTCTTGTGCATAGTGTTGTTTTCTCTTAATCGTACTAAGTTCGGTATTATCTGCCGTTTGCACAGCTGGCCACCACTGTACATGTCATTGTTAATGCTTGGGGGTGGCTGTGTTTTGGGCCAGTAACACCTGTCTGTTTGCCTGATTGGAGTGGCACGCTAGCCTAGCGTATCTGGGGTTAGGAGTGTCCGTGGATTCCAGCTCGGTCCTCAATTTATTCTAAATGGGTTTATTGTGAACTCACTTTTCTTATTGTTACCTCAAATACAATTATAAACCCCGGGATACATATAGAGGTCTAGGCGTGTCAACCTTGGTAAATATAATGATTAAATATAAGGATGATGATGGAGCTGCATGGATTGAAGGTGACACAATAGTGATAAATATTAAATGGATAAACATTGAAGATGAGGTAGAGTGGTATATTGATGAAAGTTTCATCCATGAATACGTAGAGCACGTATTAGGGTTAGGACATGAGGTAGCAGTATATGTTGAGCATGTTCTTCGCAGATTCCTTTATCAAGAATGGTTCGGCAAACATCCAGTATTAATACTCTATAGCAGTGATAAGCTAAAAACTCCAAAGATGAGCTATGTCAATAACTCATCTTCATCCGCACAGTCTGTGCATGAGGTACATCAGCGATTCTTATCACTGCATCAGGGTGTACAAGCCCCTCCCTGATAGCTGCAGTGACTGTGTTTTTTCCTACGAGATTCAATATCGTTGCTTCCTTAGCTTTTGACATAGCATAACTTACTGGTACTAGTTCACCACCGTAGAAGTGTTCATTCACATGGAATACTATGTTAAGTTCTTTATCGACTATTTTAAGTCCTAATAACTCTTGATCGCATATTGCAATAACTTTTTCACCTTGTGCTTCACTAATTTTCATGTAGACCAGTGGTTCTTCCATAGTATTGCTCCTCTCGCCTCATACTAATGTTCGGCAAACGAATGGGCAACCTACAATTGCCATGTTTTTCTGCATGAAGCTACTAATATTACTGTTTCGGAGAGGACAGAATTTATTACACTATAGCCCACTGTACCGTTTCTTAGGTGATAAGTGTGAGTCAGAGCAGGGGCACTCAAATACTCTATGATTATGAGTATTTGCTACAAAGACTGTACCAGCGCTTACCTATAAGAGGCTCAAAAGCATCACGTTTCGAACTCCCGCGCTTGGTTATAGAGAGAGTTGGAACTAAGACTATGATACGGAATTTTAGGCAATTAACCAGCATCATGAGGCGAGAGCCACGCATAGTAATGAGGTATTTATTGAAGGAGTTAGGTACAAGCGGGAACTACGACGATGAAAGTGGTATATTGACAATAAATGCTAAAGTTTCAAGTGCCACGCTAAATAACCTTATAAGCAGGTTTGTGAGGACATATGTTCTCTGCCCAACTTGTGGTGCTCCTGACACAAGACTAGAAAAGAGAGGCAAGGCGTGGATTCTAATATGTGAAGCATGTGGCGCCGAGCAGCCCGTACCCCCACTGTAAACCCAGCATTATTTATTACCGTCTACGATGATACCATCTTCTTGGTGTTCAACTCTTGTCGTCAATGCAAAGCCTTATACTGCTAGGACACTATCCACCAGCAGCTGTGCTCGATCCCGAGGAAACAGTTGCAGAGGCTATAACAGCGTTCGAGCAACGTGGTGTACGCCGTGGGGTAGTAGTTGATGATGAGGGTAAGCTCCTTGGAATACTTTCAGTTAGACGCATATTAAATACTGTGTGGGAGGGCTTTAACGAGCAGAGACTTTACGAGAAGCTTACAACAACAAAGGTAGCAGACATAATGCGTACAAATCCTCCGAATGTAGTTGTTGGAAGGTTTCGTGTTGAAGACGTGTTGGAGATTATGTCTAGAATGAATGTTGGTGCTGTTGTAGTTGTTGACGATAATAAGCGTGTTTTAGGGATAATCTCCGAGCGCCATATAGCAAGCATTCTTGCATCAAGGAAACTCCACATAGCAACACATGAAGTGATGAGTGCACTTGAGGGTGCAGTGTTAGCTGACGATGACCCAATATATAAGGCTATAGAGCCTATGTCGAAGCACCGTATCTGGCATATACCCATAGTTGATGAAGAAGGCAAGCTTGACTCTTTAGTAACCGTACACGATGTAATAGCTTACTTGTCCTCGGACGAGGTCTTGGAGGCTCTTTCCTCTAAGAGAGAAAAAGAGATTCTATCACAGCCTGTATCAAGCATAGCTACTGGGGAGCCTCCGACAGCTAAGCCAGACATGGATGTTGGCGAGGCATTAAGACTTATGAGAAGAAGAGGTCTTGGAGGGCTTCCTGTTGTAGACGAAGATGGTAGACCCATAGGCATTATAAGCGAACGTGATATAGTAACAAAGCTTCCAAGACTTGCAGGCGTGGAAGTATTCTATGATGCCATAAAGTCTAGGCTTTACGTCTCGAGAATAATATCGTGAGACTAGCTCCAACTCTAAAATAGTGCATCATGATTTTATGCATCTTACATCCCACAATTATGCAATAGCGCTTTTCTCTGGAAGATGCAGTATAAGGGTTCTTACCTAGGGGAGCCACTAGAGTGGCGGGGGCCAGTAAAACAGTTTTATCACTAAGAGCTCTTGGATATGAACTCATTGTTTGGGAGGAACCTGGAGAAGAGCCAGAGAAAACTAATGTAAAGTTTTGCGATCTTATTGCTGAACTAAGCAAACACCGCATAGGCTCGGCACATTTATATAAACACCAGCTTAATAGTATTAATGCCCTCGAGAAAGGAGAGAATGTCGTACTAACAGCACGCACCGGGTCGGGCAAGACTGAGGCCTGGGCACTAGCAGCTATACGTAATGAGTGGCGGGTCTTAGCTGTTTATCCCACGCTCGCTCTAGCAGCAGATCAGATACGTAGACTCGAAGAATACTACAAAGCTGTAGGGTATGAGAGGGCAGTCGTAAGAATAGATAGGCCTTCCCTAGAGAGAAGGGGCAAGAGAAACGAGGATGTCCTTGCTACGTTGACTAAGGCTTATGTCGTTGTTACGAATCCGGCTTTCCTCCTTGCTGAAATGAAAAGACTTGCTGTAACGCCAAATCGTGCTCTCCTAGAAGACTATTTGTCAAATGTGGACCTCATCGTTTTTGATGAACTTGACTTCTATGGGCCTCGCGGTGCAAATCTTCTTTTAGCAATGGTAGAACTCATAGTGAAACACTTATCATCAAAGCCTCCAAGGGTAGTAGTTCTCTCGGCTACACTAGGAAATCCATACGAGCTTGCCGAGTACCTTGAGAAACTTACGGGGCGCAGAACACGTGTAATCAAGGGCAAGCCCTTCAAGACACCCAATAGGTCAATCGTGGCTCTAGGTAAGGGTGTTGAAGCTCTTAAAGACTATGTTCGAGCGTATTCAGCCGTAATAGCTTCAAGGGCTCCATGGGTCTTAGACGTTGTTGAAGATGAGAGGAGTTTCCGTGAACACTTCTACGAAGTGTATGAGGCTCTTGAAGCTATAGGGCTACGTCCGCCTCGTCCCGGCTTAGACCCCGTTGAGATACTTCAAGCCATACTTGAATCCAGTGGACCAGGCATGGTGACATTAGTCTTTACAAGGAGTATACGTATGGCTGAACGTCTTTACCGTGGGTTAATTGAGAGGCTTCCTCAAGGTTTACAAGGCCTTGTGGCAGTCCACCATCATTTGGTCTCTAAGTCTAAGAGGGAAATTATCGAAGAGGCGGCACGGGAAGGGAGAGTACGTGTTATAATAACTGTACGTACATTAGCTCAAGGAATAGATATTGGTACAGTCAATAGAGTAGTTCATGTAGGCCTGCCAATGGATTTGCGTGAGTACATGCAGCGTGAAGGCCGTAAAGGTAGAAGGAGAGAGATAGGCGTAACTGAGACAATAGTCATCCCTAGCGGGCTTTGGGACCGCAAACTGCTCGAGACTGGGTCAAGTGCGTTAAAAGAGTGGCTTACTCTTCCCCTCGAGAAACTCTATATTAATCCTTACAACCATTACGCTACTCTCTTTAAGGCTCTATGGCGAGTTCTACGTGGTGTAAAGCTAGACGAGGATGAAGAAAAGCTACTACGCAGTACGGGTTTCATTGAAGAGGCTCCGTCTCTAACGGGTTCAAGACTCGTACCTACACGTAAAGGGAAAAGTTTCTGGAACAATATAGGATTCTACGAACATGGCCCACCTTATGGGTACCGTAAGGTAGTGGTTCATGGTGGACGGGAGATCTTGTTGAGAGGCGAAGAAGTCTCAGTGAGAGATGCTATTGAGAAGTACCAGCCTGGGAGTTATGACTCGATGACAGAGAATATTGTGGTGCGTGTTGAGCCTAGAGAATACAGGATATATGAGCAGCCTCCTGAGGAGGCCATCCACGAGAATGACTGGCTTGCTAGGGCTGTTGCACGATACGAGGATGTGAAGCGTGGGTGGGGTGAGAAGCCAAGCTTCATAGATGACATACGGTTTGGAAGACTTTACCCCATAGTAGTCTTAAATGTTTCAGCGCCAATGCAAGGCTTCGGCGAACTCGTAGAAGAGCCTATAGATGTTGAATGGCTAGTAGAGAGCCGCCGTCCACGCTTGTCTAGGGGAGGAAATGGTCCCCGCGTCTATCATGAGCTTGCGAGCATCCCTCTAAACGCGCCAATCTCTGGGAGATACCGTGACTACACTTATGGACGTGTATTTGAGGCGCCTGGCGGGGTTAACTCAGAGGATCTACGCTTGGGGCTAGTGTTTCTACTCGTGTACTTGAGGATTAACCCGGAATACGCTATACCGCTCGGCCTAATTCAGTACCGTGTCGTCTCAGTTGGATCTATGAAGCTCATTCATTTATGGGAGCGTGAGGCAGCGGGTATTCTAGACCAGCTAGACTGGTTAAAGATAGCGCATGAATTAGAAGAGTATGATTATCCTCCTATATCGATACCTTTGGCTGCAGCTATTGACCCCCCTACAGCTCTCAGAGTACTACGTGGAGAAATACCGCTTACAAGAGCGAGAAACCTGGCTGCCTACGCTGCACGTGTACTGGCGGGAACCACACTTGTAGAGTCGAGAGGCATTATCCTAGAGTACCCGCGGCCGAGTACTAGTCATGGCATTGGTGCAGTAGCAGTACTTTATGACACCATACAAGCAGATGAGGGGACTATAGGCGTGTTAGCTGTAGCCTCGTATGATGGCGAGAGTATTAGTGTGGACACATATCATGAGCGCATAAGCATAGACCAAGCCTCTCGCATGGCCCAGATACTCTTATCGCATATTGACAGATTGTTAAGTCGTAAATTCAGAGTCATGTATTATGGAAAGGAGCAGAAGAACATCATATTCCGCATACTCGCGGGAAGCTATACAGGACTCATGTTACTACGTGCAGCCGAACATGAAGGAAGAATAGTTGATGCTACCGGTTTATTACCAGAAGAAGCAAAGACAGTACCGCTCCTAGTTACTATTGAGCCTAGAGTAAGATACTACTTAGACTGGGCAAACAAAGCCAGGTCTAGGAGAGATGTTGAGGAGCTGGAGAATGCGTTGAAGAGTCTTGCAGAGGCAATGGCAAAAACTACCTACACGGTTGCCTTGGCAGCATTAAAAGGGAGAATAAGTGTTAGACGAGAGAAAACATAACACCACTTTTTATCTGCTTGTATAACAGGCGTGTGAGCGCGTTAACTAAAAGGTCAGCAATAGAACCTGGGCCAGCTCTTTTGCCTCGAAAGAATCTCCAAAGTAGAGACTCTGCAAGTATGCTGCCATGCTCAGCCTCTAAGAATAACTCCTTAATCCTATGGGCCTCTTCTCCAAGCTTCCTTTTCAAGATGAAATCGTCTAGCCTAGCAGCCATATGGTATAAAACTCTCTTAACGGCCTCTATTACACCATGAGATTTAGCCTTTGCTTCCAGTAAGGGTAGTATATAGCCTAGGCTTATGCTTAGAAGCCTTGATGCATCTTGGAGCACGGGGTCATAGAGCGATGCCACGTCTACAATGTGTGTTAATGTGATCTGTCTCTCTATTATCTCCTCTAATGCTAGGAGGCCAGTGGTCGCGTCAGGAAGCCCGCTATGCGATATCCGGCCAAGATAGCTCGGTGACACGGTATGGAGCGCAGCATAGAAGTTTAGAGCCCCTATAACACCCTCAGCCTCTACAAGCCTTCTGGACCATCCCATTACCGCGTAGTCCTCGAGATCCCTCCCTTCCCTAGCTGATGCACCTACTGCTGCGGCTTGAAGACTTTGGAGAAAGAGCATTCCTAGGCCAGGGTTACCCCATCGTGCAAGCTCCTCTACACTTCTCCTCCAACAAGAAGACCACCCATTGGCTAGTATGTAGCCACGCTTACATGAACATAAGCATGCCTCATAAGCATATGATGGAAGCTTCACGAAAGACCATGGATCATGATCCGGCCTTGGCCTCATAACGCTAGTGAGTCCTGGCCTCGGAATAATCGCCTCAAGCATAGCAGCCTCAGCGCACACTCGTGCAATGTCCTTACACACGTCTCCAGACAACCTCTCCTCCAACAATAGTTGCTACCACCCTGATGTCTGGCAAGATTTCAATTGTCTCCTCCAGGGGATCAGACTCTAAAATGGCTACATCAGCATAGCATCCGGGCTCAAGACAACCAGCCCTCGTCTCACCTAGCACGAGGGCTGAGCCTTGAGTATAAAGATGCATGGCAGTCTCTACGTCCAAGCTCTCGCTCTTTGTGACTGATGCTAATGCACCCCTAGTAACTGCTGCATAGACACCCTCTAATGGGTTTACAGGCTCTACTGGGGCATCACTAGAGAAGCCCAACTGGATACCACGTGAAAGCATTGTTCTGAATGGATAGACCCATCTAGCTCGGTCTCCTAGTCTCTCTACTGCCCAGTAGTCGCTGACCACGAAGCGTGGCTGTACAGCTACTCTCAAGCCTAACCTACTCATATGATCTATGAGGTCGGGAGTAGCTAGGCTCGCATGCTCTATACGGCATTTACACCTCGAAGCTTCTAGTCCTTTCAAAGCCTCCGCAAGTGCTGCATCACCTATAGCGTGGACAGCGACATCAAAGCCTTGGCTCCGTGCTTGTTTTGCTCTTTGAGCAAGCCTTTTAGAGTCTAGTAGTGGTTTACCTACGGTGTCAGCGTCGCTATAAGGCTCTCTTAGCCATGCAGTACGTGCACCAAGACTACCATCCATATATAGTTTTATACCGACAAAACGTAAAATATCATCACCTAAGCCAGCGAACGCAGCCCCTGCAGCGGATAACTGCTTGAAGAGATTCCAACCAATATAAGCTCTAGTTCTAACATGCAGAAGCCCGCTTCTCCACGCAGCCATTAATCCAGCAGCCTCCCTCGCAGAGACATCCATGGCACTAACCATTGTAACTCCATGCCTTAACAGCACTTCTTGACCTTTAAGTACGAGCTTTACAGAGTCAGCCCCCTGCCTTGCACGTTCATAAGCCCTATAGGCCTCCTCCTCATACAGTATCCCAGTAGGAGAGCCATCACACCCGTAATCCACGTACTCGCTCCTACCAGCTTTTAGCAGGCCCAATTCCTCTAAAGCCCTCGTATTGACCACGGCGGCGTGTCCACATACGCGCATCAAGACAACAGGTTTATCGGGTACAACTTCGTCTAAGTCGTATCTCGTAGGCCATGAACTCATCCTTTCTTGGTCCCAACCCCTGCCATAAATCCAGCCACTAAACCTCCTAGCTTCCCGTGCAAGAATGGCCTTAAGTGCATCAATAGAGTCGGCGCCTCTAAGGTCAACACCCTCAGACTCAAACCCTAATGATGCAAGGTGCATGTGTGCATCAACGAAGCCTGGAACCGCTATGCCATCAAACATCTCATGCTTAGCTCTGCACCCAAGAATACTAGCCATTCTTGCAGCAACACCATTAGCCTCATCCAGTGAGCCAGCATAGACAATTATTCCTGCAACAGCTACTACAGCTTCAACATATCTTGTAGGCCTAAAACTTGTATAAACACGCTGTGCACCAACAACAACCGGGCACAAATTAAGCCTTGACAGGGCTACACGCCCTCCATATGAATACTCAAAGGAACACACTATTATGACTCTCCTACCTAGCCCTTAGAACTCTCTTTGGCTCCTTGCCAACATAGCATATCCTTTAACAAAGCGCTGTAACACAGTAAACCACGTTAAGATAGCTGTAATAAAGAGTAAATGGCTCGCAGTATTCATGTAGCCTAGATAATGTAGCAAGAGAATAACAACAAAGAATATTATTCTATCACCTCGCTCCATGACACCTAACCCTTCCATACTCTTTCCTGCAAGTCCTTCAAATCTCGCTCTCGTATAACTTATTAGAAGAGAGCCAACGAGTACAACATATACAAGGTATGGGTCATAGCCTAAGAGCAGGAACCCCATAATGTATATGGAGTCAGACACACGGTCTATGACACTGTCAAGAAAAGCTCCTCGAGGGCCTGCTTCACCTCGAACTCTGGCAACTGCACCATCAATAGCGTCGAGTAAACTACCTAGAACAAGCAAGACTAGCCCAGTGAGGACATCTCTTTTAAAGCATGCGGCAAGGTAAAGTACTGCTGGTACGAGACTTGCGGCGGTATATACATCTGCTGGAAGAAATGCTAAGAACCTAGCTGGGTACTCTAAGAGCTTGTTGGCAAAGGGCCTAAGCCTCGTAAGCATGTGACCAAACACCAACTATACTCTGAGGCAAATAGTAGCCCTAAAAATCAAGTAGTATCTAGAGTTACAATCAATGCTTGGTTTAATCGCTGTTATTGCTTGGTGCGAACTCCGATAGTGTTTCAACGAGCTTCTTAGCCATATAGGTAGGGTCACTAAAGCCTACGGCGTATACGCGTAGTGATGGATATTCGGGCATGCTATCGTCAACCTCGTAACGTATCTCGTCTACGGAGAGTCCCCCAAGTATCTTGTATGCATCAACAATAGCTTTTTGCGATGCCTCATCAAGTGCTTCATCACTATTACCTGGCAAAGGTACAGTAACTACTACATCATAGCCTCGACCTTTTCTGGACTCTACAACCTCTACTATAATACCGTTGTCTAAGTGTACTCTTATGGCCTCTCCTTCCGCTTCAAAACTGAAGCCTCTTTGGCGTAGCCACCCAGTAAGCTCTTTAGCCCATTCACTCACTTCATACCACCCTAGGCCTGGGCCTGGTTGCGAGTCTGCTATCCATGTAGCCTTAGATATTCTAGAGGTATATGTTGGTGTTACGGGTATAATAAGGATAAACTTTAGTAGCCTCCTACACCACAAGTCGCGGGCTCTATAGCTACTAGCAAAGGTGTTCATGTAACCTTGTGTAAGGATGGTTGCGAGAAGTCTATCTTGAAAGTTATGCAGTCAAACGGCTATTATGTTATTGGTTTTAGGCTAAGACAGAGCTTTAAGGGTAGGGTAGGACGTAGACTTAGTGTTAAGCTTCAGCCAGGCATGTACATCTACATAGGCTCAGCACTTGGCCCAGTTAAGTTCAAGACGAGAGTATGCCGGCATCTCTCCAAGAGCAAGAAGCCATGGTGGCACATAGACTATATAACACTCAGCCCGTTCTATGAGCCATTAATTGTGACCGTTTGCCCTATAACTGTTAAGGGACTTGAGTCATGGCTAGCTCTTTCAGCGCATGCTTCAAGATGCTTTAAACCTATTCAACGGCTAGGCGGCAGCGATGACCCCCACAGAGTATCACATCTATATAGCGTTCACGGTTGCAGAATCGATGAAGCCATAGTAGGGCTTATATCAACATTACCATGTCCTGTATTTATTTATAATGCTGTTTCAATATTTGTGTGCATATGTTCAGATAAGCATAAATAGAACCGCCTCCTATAGAGTACCCTCCTGGGCAGTTTAACAACACGATTAACAACATTACACTCCATAGTGGGCTCAACTTTCTGCACATACTTTTCTAAAGCTATTAAATGTGTTTGGTTGTTGTGGACTGGATTTAGAGCATAAATATACTCATGACCCCATATGCTACATATATTCATAACGTATAGGAGGTGAAGGAAATGGCTATACGTGTAGCAGTCTTAGGCCAAGGCCTTGTCTCCACCCACTTTGTAATAGGTGTAGAGCGCATCAAGAGCGGCGAACTAGAACCTTATGGTGTCCCTCTAGCAAAGTATGATATGCCTTATCGTATTGAGGATATAGAAATTGTAGCAAGCTATGATGTTGATGAATCTAAGGTGGGCAAGACACTCTACGATGTTGCTGAGCATTTTGTTAAGGGTGTACTGCCTATCCCAGAGACATTAAAGAACATTGTTGTAAGAAGAGGTGTGCATCTAGACAGTCTTAAAGGCCTACCATTCAAAGCTCGTGGACTAGAGGAGGAATACAATAGTGTTGAAAAAGCTATTGATAGACTAGTAGAGGAATTCAAAGAGGTTAAACCAGATGTAGTAATAAGTGCAATAACTACGGAGCCTGCAAAAGCATTCCATAGTATTGAAGCACTTGAAGAAGCTATACGCAATTATGATAGAGCCAGGCTGAGTGCTAGCCACGTCTATGCATATGCGCTCTACAAGTATGCTAAGGAAACAAATTCTAAAGCAGCCTTTGTGAACGTCATACCAGCACCACTAGCTAGAGACGATGCAATAGTAAAACTCTACGAGGAAGCAGGCCTTATAGTGCTAGGCGACGACGGTGCAACAGGCGCTACACCACTAACAGCTGACCTACTAGAACACTTAGCTGAAAGAAATAGGTATGTCTTAAGTATTGCTCAGTTTAACATTGGCGGCAACACGGACTTTCTTGCATTAACAATACCAGAGAGGAATAAGATGAAGGAAGAAACAAAGAGTAGTGTAGTAAAAGACATACTAGGATACGACTCGCCGCACTATATAAAGCCAACAGGATACCTTGAACCTCTTGGCGACAAGAAGTTTGTATCAATGCACATCTGGTGGAGGACCTTCAATGGACTCGAAGACGAACTAGTAGTTAACATGAGGATAAATGATAGCCCCGCACTTGCAGGGCTACTAGTGGATCTTGCTAGAATAAGCAAAGCATTATTAGACAAGAATGTTAAAGGTACAGTATACCCAGTAAATGCATTCTTCATGAAGGATCCAGGGCCACGTGGAACCAAGAACATGTCAAGGATAAGAGCATTCTATCAAATGATTGAGTACCTAAAGTCCATGGGAATAATACGGGTATAACCTGGGTAAAACATTCAAAACCATAATATTACACATTAATATTACTGCTGACTACACAATATACCTCAGCTTTCTTTAGTTTTTCATGTATCCATCTTTCCCATCGTATTTTAGTTATAGCAATGGGTTTCTAGTGGGCGAAGAGCTTCTCCACAAAAACTACTTGTTCAATAATGTAAGTTTTTTATCCCTTAAGCACCTTCTGTATAATGCCTGGAGGGTAGCTAGGTTATGAGGTTCATAGTAGGGTGTAAGCCTGGCGAGCATCCTGAAAAAGACAAGAGTGTTGGAATAATAGGCGCTGGGCCAGCTGGTCTCTATGCTGCTGGCTACTTAAGATGTAAAGGATACAAAGTAACTATATATGACCAAATGCCTGAGCCTGGTGGTTTCATGATATTTGGAGTGCTTGAAATACACATAAACAAAGATAAAGTGAGGAATGGCATTAAGGAATTAAAGGATCTTGGCGTTGTCTTCAAGCAAAACACGAGAGTTGGCCGTGACATTCTTCTTGGAGACATAATTAATGCTCACAATGCTGTATTAATAGCAACTGGTACTTGGAAAAGTAGGAGATTAAACATACCTGGCAATGATCTCCCTGAAGTCCTCCCAGCTACTGAGTGGATTGTAGATTACCATCTTTGGAAATATGGTTATAGCAACAATAAGCCTATGATAAAGCCTCGAGTACTAGTTGTAGGTGGTGGGCTAACGGCGGTTGACGCCGTATATGTGTCCAAGTGGTTAGGGGCCAAGGAGGTCTACGTGTCCTATAGGCGTACAAGACAATATGCGCCTGCAGGAGAGAGAGGATTTAAGGAGATGGAGGATCAAGGTGCTATAATATATGAGTTAACTATGCCTGTAGAATACCGCGGCGATAACGGGCACCTAGTAGAGGTGAGATTGGAAAAGCTTAGACTCGTTCATGAGCCTGGCAAGACAAGACCCAGACCAATTAGTACTGGTGAATACTTCACACTCAAAGTAGACATGGTCCTTGAGGCTATAGGCCTTATACCAACACCTCCTTTCAACGGAGGAGACTATGGGATAAAGCTTAGGGATGACGGTACTATTGATGTTGACGAGTATAAGAGAACTACACGTGAGCCCGTATTTGCTGCTGGCGATGTATCACATGGTGCTAGTTTAATAGGTCCAGCAGCAAAGAGCGGGCTAGATGCTGCTAAAGCCATAGAGGCTTACTTGGAAGGTAGACTAGGCTGGAGAACAAGTTAGAGGATAGAATCTCTAACCAACCTATTGCTCTCTCCTCTTTTCAACACCCACAGCAATAAGCCATAAAACTGTTGTTACGGTGAGTAGCCCTGCTAGAGTAGCTATCTTGATCACATCAAGCCTCTCCTGAATTAGTGCAAGCGCACCTATTAAGTCACGCGCTACAGCAATAGTAATTGCTTCAAGTAGGATATCCATTCTAAATCTCTGCTCAACAAGACTTGTTGTAACTGTTCTCATAAGGTCAACATAAACGAGTATCAGGAGTACATGTTGTAGAGTGTTTATGGAGGTAGCATGCTCTCCTCCACGTATAAGTGTTATGAGTTCGTATACGCTGTCAACTATTGCTAAGCCTAGGACAAATAATATCACAAGCTCAAACACGTGGTGGAGTTGTTGAGCTATAAATACGTAGCCTCTAAAGATTCTCCTTTCTGCCATAATATGTCACCATGTCTTGTAAGATTGTAAGTGTTTATTCTTAGTTCAATTAACCTGCTACTTCTAATACTAGTAAAATAGTTTATTATAAAGCTTTGCAACTGTCTAAAACATACTTTTTTATCATACTATTTTGTACTAGATAAAGACAAACTAGATGGGTGAACATGACATGATAGAGGGTGGCCTCGTCGTAGCCTTTATTACAGCACCACATGAAAAAGGAAGAGAGATCGCTAAAGTGCTTCTCGAGAAAAGACTTGTTGCATGTGTTAACATTGCAAGTGTTAAAAGCATGTATTGGTGGAAAGGAAAAATAGAAGATGACCACGAGGATCTCCTAGTAGTTAAGACTACCATGACTAGAGTTAAGGAGCTTATTGAAGAGGTTAAGAAAGTACATCCATACACGGTCCCAGAGGTAGTTGTATTGCCAGTTGTTGCGTGCCTAGGCGACTACTGTAAATGGGCTAGAGAAGAAACCGACATGTAGAACTTCCACTGCATAATTTGGTTTTTAGGTTTTTCATAATATGCCATTCTATGGTAATTTTTATAACCCCCAATACCAGAGTGGATTAGAGAAACATGGCGAATAGCTGGGCCCGTAGCTCAGCCTGGTAGAGCGGCGGGCTCTTAACCCGTAGACCAGCGGGCCTTCAGGCCTGGCCGTTGGGCGGAAGTCCCGGGTTCGAATCCCGGCGGGCCCGCCACACCTCTCTTTCCTCTCGGATCCGCTCATTCTCAAGTTTGTTGTTTGTGCAATGTGCTCTCTCGAGCATTTTGACAAGTAACCATAGAGCCTCATTGGTTTTAGCATCTACTCCAACTTCCTTAGCTTTCAGGGCTATTGCCCCATTAATGTAGTCTACTTCTGTTGGCTTACACTGCAGAAGGTCTTGTAGCATCGAAGACAAGTTGTTTTGGGTCAATCGTAGTACCGTGTAAAGTTCCTGTATGGGGTCTCTCGGGAGTGATATCTGTAGCCTACTAGTAACACTAACTACTTCCAATACTATGCTCTCAGCTAGCTGGCGTGCTCTCTCGTCTTCGAGGATGAACCCGTTTTCTCTCATAACTATAGCTGTTAAGGGGTTTATTGCAGCATTCACTGCAAGCTTAAGCCATCTATAAGGCTCAATCCAGCCAACATCCTTAACGTCTAGCCCTCCTCTACGGAGATCAGTCGCGAGTTCTCTAAGTAGCGGGTTACACGGGGGATGCCTGCATCCTAAGACTATTCCTCCTCTCCCCCTAAGTTCTACTACTTTCCCCAGTCTTGTAGCACCAAAGTAAACTATCCCAGCTGCAACCCTACTAGTGCCATAGGTCTTCTCAAGAAGTTCAAGGCTTCCAAGACCATTCTGAAATGATACGAATAAATCTGCTTGTACTTTGCTATGCTTCAATGAAGAGATTACAGCTGGTACATCGTATGCCTTAGTAGCTATAAGCACAGTAGTAGCATTTACTCCTAGTTTCTTGGCTTCATTCCAGCTACAGACACGTAGTCGGGCCTCGCCAAGACCTACTACGTTTATTGTCTCAGATCGACAGCCCTCATAATTCCTCGTAATTGCGATTACCTCCTCACTGCGAGCCTCTGCGAGTGTTACCGCTAGAACACTGCCGACAGCGCCGAGACCCACTACTAAGTACCTAGCCTGTATGCCCATTAATGTACACCTAGTTAGGATGGATCATGGTGAGTGGTTTTGCTTGCCGTTATTCCAGACTAAACCTTAGGACTATAGGCTTATATGAATACAAGTCACTATACTACTATCTATTCTGGGTAGGTGTGCTACAATGCCAATTGTCTCACTAAAAGTTCTCCCGCTCGGCATTGGGACAAGTGCTTCAAGATACATTGCGCGTGTTGTTGCGTTATTAGAGGCACACGGATACAAGCCGATGGTAACACCTGACACTACAGTCATACAAGTCAACGACTTGAGCGAGGTTGGCAGAATTGTAAAGATGGTGCACGACGAACTCTACAGTATGGGGGTCATGAGAGTAGTAACAATAGTAATGGTTGATGACCGTAGAGACGTAGAAGAGCGCACACCTGATCAGCTAGTCCAGAGTGTTCTAGCAAAAATGGCTGAGGAGAAAGAGAAGATAAGAAAGGAGATACATGGCGTGATGTAGTGTAAGTTGATTCAATATATGCTAGTGGTACAAGAATTTAATCTAAACTTATTTTTAAAGCGTTTATTAGGGCTTAGTTTATCAGTAAGTAGTACTTACCTTTGTAGAGTAGTAGGCGTGCATACTTCCCAACTTCAACTCTACCTTCAATAGTTACTTCTCCATGGCGCAACTCTAGGTACTCCATGCCCTTATCTAGGCTCTGTAAGTGTATCCACCCAGGCTCTAGGGCCGCTATTATGACGTGTTTCTCGTCATCATAGCCGGGTGGTTCAAGCGTGTTCCAGGCATCATCACTTCTTAAACGGTGCATCTTTTTTGTTCCAAGAAGCCTTACTGCTACATAGCCATGCTTTACGTCCTCTACAATAGCAAGTCTATTCTTGTAGCCCACTATGCTTCCCTTCGTGAAGAAGGGTAGTCTAACAGAGAGTGTGAGCCTTGACACTCTACGCCCATCATTTCTTTGGCCTATTACCTTATGTGATTCTTTGACCTTAGCAGCTAGTATTGAGCGTAGCTTGGCTGCTAGAGTTCTAGCTGCTGCATGGTCAACCATTTTTATGTCAATACCCTCCCTCACGTCGTCTATAGATATTATGAAGTCAAGCACGCTTTCACCGAGGCTAGATAGTATGTTGTGGACAGCCTCCTTCTCGTCGGGGGATAAGCGGCCATCATAGCCGCGTACTTGCACTATTGCTGTGGGGGCTCCAGAAGCCTTGCGGATGCATATGGGGCATACCTGCTTCTTTATGATGACTGGAACACTATACTCTACTTCAACTTCCTCGTTTACTGTCTTCAAATAGCCGCTAACACTGACTAGGGCGATATCGGCGTCCGGGCTCATTTCTACGTGTTCAACGCGGTAATAGCTAGTGTAGTCTCCAGGCTTGAATCTTGCCTGGAATAATAGGCCAACAATGCCTTCCAGCCCATCGCTAGGTGGCGGGAGCCACCGTCCTTCATACCTAAAACTTCCGCACTTTGTGCATACGGTCAACTCTATCCTCTTAGGGGCTACGCCCAAGCCGTAAGTCTCAAGGTAGCAATCCTTACAGAGTCTACCATCAACTAACAAGTCAACAGTGCGGCCACAGCGTATACACTGAGGCATCGCTCTCAACTCCCTTCACTCTAAGCCATGAGTAGGTGTGTTACATGTATAGCCTCGAATTAACCTGGCGCTCGCTTGGCGCATTCGGTGAGTCATGTCTGGTCAAGAATCGCTATGACTTCCTCAAAGCTCACGGCCTCCTTTGCTATGTCTGAGACAAGCATACCTAACGTTCTCCCCAGGAGCTTATGGGGTACTTGAGCATAGCTGTGCGCAAGAAGTATTGGTAGAGGGAGTTTGTGACCAGGGAGTGTCAGTGCTATAGAGTACTGTACTGCAGGCTCGCACTCACTATGTGTCATTTCGAGCCGGTATATGCTTGAGTGTTGTGTATCCAACACATAGCATGCATAGATATTGCCGTATACGCCGTAGACGCCATCTCTTAAGGGTGCCAGGTGAATATAGTGGGGCCCAAGCCCTCTCCGTTTAAGTCCTATAAGCAGACTTCTCAGTATAGAGTCATCGTCATCAAGATCCCCTAGAAAGCCTAGGAGTCTACTACTCGAAATCCGCTTAACAACACCATATACCCTACCCTTGAACTCTGCTAGAACACTCCTCCTCCACTGGTGTATATCGACTATGTTTTCAGCATCAACTCCGTGGTCTGCTGATAGCTGGCTTGCAATGTCCCAGAGTATGGTTGTGCTCTTGGGCTGCCATGGGGGATCTGCTAGAGGTCCATCAATAAATACTAAGGCCTTATTCTCAGTGTTCTTTGCTAGATATGCTAGCATCAGAGTCTCAAGAGCAATCATACCAATCTCAAGAGCCTCTTCAGACTCTATGCCTGCTTGGGGCAACTCAATTATGGACATAATATGCTCATGTCTTATCTCTCCAGTTAAGCCACTGGGGAGTTTAACAGATACAGCATGTAGTACAGCCACTATCCTTGACCCAAGCTTTAACCTAGCCAGACTACCATCCACACCATAGACTGGGGCGTCAGGTAGGGAGATATCATGTACGGATTTTAGGAGCCTCTTGTTTCCGGCTTCGTTGACAAGCTTGTATGAAAGTCTCAGAGACTCGGAGTATGCTCTGCCTACTCTCTCTAATGCTCTACCCAGCGCTTTTTCGAAGGCCTCACCTAAACTCGCGCTCAAGCCTCTACTCATTGCCTTCCAGCCCTCTTAAGCCTCTTTAATGCCTCTACAACCCTAGTACGCCCCATTTTATGGCCGACACTCCGACTACCAGTTCTTACTAGTACAGGGAACCCTAGGAGGTTCATCTGCCCAGAGACTAGTGCAACACCTCGAGGGAGCCGTGTCAGTTTCTCTCTCAGCGGCTGAGGCAAGCCACCAGTAGCCTTGGAGATATAGGCTACATCGTCTGGCGCACTACGGAACACTATGAATGTGTTAAGCATACTCACAACAACAGGATCAACAAAACTAGGCCGCTGAGATACTAGTACTAGGCTTATCCCGAACTTTCTTCCCTGTGTAGCTATTAAGCTTAGATAGTCACGTGCAATACTCCAAGCAACAGGATACGTACGAGAGTTTGGCGCGTAGTTTTGTGCCTCCTCTATGACTAAGCCAAGGTATCGCTCGTCACCGCGTGTCTTGTAGTCTGTGAACCTCTTGTAAAGTAATCTAGCAAGATACGCTAATACAAGCTGTTTAACAGGTAATGGTATCCCCGGCGCTCCCTCTGGAGAATAGTCGAGTATGACAAGTGACGGTGAAAGAGTTACTTCGTCAATAAGCTTCTCATCAAGGCTTGGCTCTATCGAGAGGATCTTATAGCCCTTAACAAGGTCTTGATATAATTTCTCTACAGCACTCTTCACTGCCCTCCCTGTCTGGGCATGAAACATTGCTCCAGGGCCACGGCTCAAGGAGTCTATAGCGTCAAGCAGTTCGCCTAGCCTCTTAGTGAGCAGTTCCGTAAATCCATAAATACCCTCGAATTCTCGGAGAGCCCTCTCTAAGAGTGATACTTGGAGCTCATTGATTTCTACACCACCACTACGGTATGCTATGACGAATTCTGCTATTTCTCTAACAGAGAATCCGTCCAAGGATATTGTGAGAAGCCTAGTATAGGGCTTGTATCTAGCCATACTGCCAGGAAACACTAGTCGTAAGACAAGCCTATACTCGCCAATCCTTTCTCCCTTCGAGAACCGTTCATGGTAGTCGAGGTAGTCTCCATTCGCATCCACGACCACTATAGGGAAAGCAGAGTGCTCCCCGCCACCTAATGGTATGCGGCTGAGTAGCTCGATGAGATAGCCTACAGCATAGCTCTTACCACTTCCAGTTTCACCAAAGACGCCTAAATGCATCGTAATGTTCTCCACGCTGAGAGGCACACCAGCTCCCTGATAGCCTACAAGTTCTCCAAACCACACAACCCCGGGCTCGTCGTGGGATAAGCCTAAGACGCCTTGTAACCCCTTTTTCCCAAGCAAATAGACTGGCTCGCCAGGCCACGGAGGCCTGCTAGGCTCTCCCAAACCGCCACCAGGCTGGCTTTCTCCAAGGATTACCGCTTCAGCGACAACATATCCGCCGACGTCTATTCTCGGTATCTGCCCTCTTCTCCGTGCCTCACTCCATTCATCGCCTTCAGTGAAGAGTGTATTGATAGGCTTTAGAGCTTCTATACGTGCAATAACCCTCTTATCATGGCCAACAACAACAAGCATACCCTCCTGGAGGACTTTCTCGCCGTTAAGCGTGAGCTGAAACCTTACAAGTGTCGAGGAGGAACCCGAGAGCACGTACCCGACAATATCCTCCGGCAACCGTAGCCCCTTCCTAGTAGTCAAAAGAGCCTACCTGATAACATTTTATACACATAAGAATAGGGGAACGAGCGCCACTACGCTAAGAAAACACCTGGAGTAGTAGGCTATGACATGGTGTTTTTAGCTTAGATAGCCAAAGATATGGTGAGTTTGGTGTCAAGCCATGGTTCGCGTGCTTGGCGTGGACCCGGGGTCACGTAGCTTTGACCTAGTTGTAGTAGAGGATGGTGTTGTTGTGTGGGAAAATAGTATTGATACAAGTGTAGTAGCTGAGAATCCTTCTAGCCTCTTAGAGGCTATTCACGAAGCTGGTAGAGTTGACATAGTAGCAGCGCCTTCAGGCTACGGTGTCCCACCAACATTCTCCGAGGACATAGTGGATCCGTGGCGTTTTGCTGTTGAAATACTACTACTCTCTTCCTGGGATGAGATTGTCGAGGGTGTAAAGAGGGGCGACCTTGGGGCACTAGTCTACAAGGCTCTTACCGAAACTGTTGTCAAGCTTGTAGAAGCAAAGGATCTCCGTGCAGTATTCATACCGGGCGTAGTTCACTTGCCAACACTTAAAGCAGGCGCAAAAATAAACAGAATAGATCTTGGGACAGCTGACAAGCTATCAGTCACAGTGCTAGCAGTGTACCAGTATGCACGTGATGAGCCATCTAGAGCAAATCTCATGGTGTTAGAGATGGGGTATGGCTACAATGCACTAATGGTTGTTGAGAAAGGCAAGATTACTTGGGGTTGGGGAGGCACAGTCCTTGGCACCGGTATGCTCACAGCAGGCCCCTTGGATCTCGAAGTAGTAGTCATGGGCAAGAATTGGAGGAAGAGTGATGTCTTCCGGGGCGGCGTCATGGAGGCTTGTAACACTATAGACCCCGAAGAAGCAGTCTCCAAGGCCTATAGCAGCAATACTCTATGCAAAGAGGCTTACGAGTCAATGATAGAGGCTATAGCTACAACAATTGCAGGAGTCTACTCGAGAAAGGGTATTGATAAGGTCGCTGTATCTGGCAGGCTTGCATCTATAGAGAGGCTAGTCAAAGACATAGCTTCCAGGCTGCCAAGTAGCATAGAGATAGAGCCTCTTCCCTTCCTTGAGGGTGCAAAGAAGACGAAGCATGCAGCTCACGGCTATGCACTCGTAGCAGACGGCCTTATAGGTGGTGTAGCAAAGAAGGTTGTTGACCATATGGAGATACCTAAGGCTTGTGGGACAGTCCTCGACAAAGTTATACACCCAAGACTGACTAATGCTAGAGAGAGACTGCTAAGGGCCTATACTGAGAGTGTTAAAACACCAAAGCTATGCAGCTAGCCATTCTGCAGAATAGCCTTTACCTTCTCGACTATCCTCGGCAAAACTATGCCAGCTGGAGCTTTTATGAAGACATCAGCTATACTGGTAATAGCTGACTCTTCTACGTTAACCTCTACTATCTTTGCGCCATGCTGTTTGGCTGTGACTGGTAGCAGGCCTGCGGGCAGTACAACGCCACTAGTACCAACTACGAACATGACATCACACTCCATAGCGAGTCTGAAAGCGTGCTCGATAGCTACTTTGGGCAAGGGCTCGCCAAACCATACAACATCAGGTCTTAGTAGCCCTTTACATATAGGGCAGCGTGGCGGGATCTCCCTCGGCGGCTCTCCGATGCGGCTTCTATAGTTACAAGTAGTACATCTGACCCTCCAAAGATTCCCATGCAGTTCTACAACACACCTACTCCCAGCTCTTTGGTGTAGTCCATCAACATTCTGCGTTATAATGCACTTCAGTACACCTAGACGCTCAAGCTCAGCTAAAGCTTCATGAGCAGGGTTCGGCCTGGCCTTAAACACCATCTCCATGCGCCACTTATACCACTCCCACACAAGCCTGGGATCACGCTCGAAAGCACCGGGTGTAGCAAGCTCTTCTGGCTTATAGCGCCTCCAGAGACCGTCACGCCCCCGGAATGTTGGTATACCACTCTCAGCTGAGACGCCCGCACCCGTTAACGCAACAAGACTCTTCGCATATGCTATCATCTCTGCAGCCATACTGATCAACTCGTCTGAGACCATAGTAAACCCTCAAGAGTACCTTTCCCCGCGTAGAAGGCTTAAAGCATGATGCCTAGATGAGCGTCTCCATGTAGGGTGTGCATAAATACATGAATACAAGTAGAAAGCTCTGGTAGGGTGGAGGTTGTATACATGTATAAGCCCCTAAGCCCCCGCGATATAGCCAGCATAGTCGAGGATCTAGTCAAGCTTCCAAGATTTGCTGTTATAGCACAGTTAAAGGATGGACGCCTCCTCCTATATGGTATGAAGGGCAGAGCGGCTAGCCTCTACGCACTTGACCCTGATTCAAAGAGTATTGAGGAACTAGTAGAGCCAGGAATATACACTTATGCTTCAAAAACATATGGTGCACCAAGAATAGTTGTTGGACGGGACGTCTCTAAAGGCGCTGAGAAAATAATGCTTTACCTCGTTGACCCATCAAAGCCTAAAGAGGAGAAAGCAATAACAGGGATGAAGGCCGCACGCATCTTGGGAGTAGCTGATGACGGTGAGACACTAGCCTTCGTGCTTGCCACTGATAAGGAAGTAGCAGTCTATGCACATAGGAGGGGTGAGCTATGGAAAGTAGGGCAATTACCTGGCGTGGGCTGGGTAACACACGTCAAGGGAGACCTAATTGTTGGTGCTGGCATGCTTGCTGGTAACCCTTCAACGATGGAGCTGTTCATAGCTAACACTTCTACCGGTGAACTACGCATTTACACACCGAAAGAAGGAGCCACAAGTCGTGCACCAGTCATAACTAGCAAAGGTATACTCTTTCAGAGCAACTTCGAGAAAGGCATGTTTAGACTATACCTCTTCAACCCTGAGACCGGTGAATTACAAGAATACAAGGCCTCTTCACGTGAACTAGAAGAGTTCAGGCCAGTAGAATACACTTACTATCATGAAGCACCTACGGGCGAAGTTGTCGTTATAGCTGAGAGGGAGGCACGTACAAGGATTTTCGTTGATGGTAAAAGGGTAGAGGGCCCTGAGGGAACATACTCAACAGCACTCCTTATAGACGGCAAGATCTATGCTACTTTCTCGTCACTAAAGAAGCCGACTAGGATACTAATGATAGAAGGCTCGAACACTATAACTGAAGTCTATGCGCCTCATGAGCCAGAGTGGCTTACTAAACGTCTAGGAGAAGTGAAGCATGTCTACGTAACGAGCTTTGACGGATTAAAGATCCCAACTCTAGTACTCGAAAACACCTCTACGAAGCCTGGCCCCACCGTTGTACTCGTACACGGCGGCCCCTTCTCTAACTATAGTGATAGCTTTAACTTGTTTGCAGCAGCCCTAGCCGGACTAGGTTTACACATAGTAATGCCTAATTACCGTGGTAGCACAGGGTATGGTGAGGAGTTCCGCCAACTAATAATAGGTGATCCATGTGGTGGCGAGCTAGAGGACATAGTTGCAGCGGCTAAGTGGGCTAAGGACGAGGGCCTAGCTGATAGATTAATAATTATGGGTTACAGCTATGGCGGATACATGACGCTCTGTGCTTTGACACGTAAACCAAAGGTGTTTGATTGTGGTGTTGCTGGGGCAGCGGTGGCCGACTGGGAGGAAATGTATGAGCTTAGTGATGCAGCATTCAAGAAGTTTATAGAGATAATAACTGGCGGCAAGAGAGAGTTACGGAGTGAAAGAAGCCCGATAAACTACGTGGAGAACATAGAGAAACCTCTATGCATAATACAGCCTCAGAATGATACAAGGACACCGCTGAAACCTATATTAAGACTCATGTATAGGCTTCTCGAGACGGGTAAGACCTTCGAAGCACACATAGCTCCGGACATGGGTCATGTCGTATACACAGTTGAGGATGCAGAAAAGATACTATTACCAGCACTACTCTTCATAAACCGCTGCCTCGCAAAAATATACGGCGAAGGGGCGATCCAACACTAGTGCTGAGAACTGCTTAAGGTTAAACACACTAGTGGGGAAAAGTTGGGTGCAAAGCCAGGTGGCCACATGTTCTTTGGAGAAGAGATTGCTCCTACTGCTCATGTTGTTCACGCTAGGCATTATATTAGTATGGTTCTCGGGCATCCATGCAGGCGGTGATAAGCAGGCTTCTCACCAGAGTATTTGGACTGAAATAGCGTACGGGCTCAGTCAGTATCCACTATTAAGAAATAAGACTATTGACATACTAAGGTCGTACACCACGTGGGAGCACGTAGCTTTAAATACAACAGTTATCTTAGAGGACAGCCCTGCAGAGGCTTGTTTCAAGCCCCGACTAAGCGTAAATGTCTCCCTAGAAATCAGTACAAGTGAAGATGAAGCTGTTAACATCATATTATTGAGTCCTAGTGGCTCAGTTATAGGTTCATGGAAGAATGTTGAGTCTCTCGAGTACGTGTTCAATATTGATAGCAGTGGCAACTACTGCATCGTCATAAGCAGAGAATACAAGCACATGCATAGGACAAAGGTGAGAGTTATAGTAAAGTTTGAAGGTCTCATACGTGATGCCAGCGACTCTGTTTACAAGATATTCGCTATAGGTAGCTGGATCTCAAACAATATACTCTACGTCAATGACCCACTAGGCTTAGATCACGCTTCTCCTCCCTTAGAGACATTAAGGCTAGGAGCAGGTGACTGTGAAGACATAGCAGTACTCATAGCTGCAATGGCTCGTAGCGTAGGGTTGGAGTCGATTGTCGGCTTAGTAGACCTAGACGATGACCGTGACCCAGAGCACGCGGCGGCACTCATATACATAGACATGGATCCCGAGGAGGTCGCTGAGAAACTCAAAGTGTATAACGAGATGGTTCGCGGCGAGAAACTCATAGGCTTAACTTACTTCACGGGGCTAGGAGAAGATAGGGGAGTATGGATCATTATTGACCCAGCCATGGCACCTATCAAGACACAGCCTTGGTATGTTGATGCTCAATCGTATAAGCTCATAGGCTACATGAAGTAATACGCTTAACAAATTCTCAGTGTTTTATCAAAAACAAGAGATATAGACAGGCTATCTAGCCTAGTTGTTCCCGTGGTAAAAATGGTTGCACCAGGCGAGAAGGCACCAGATTTCGAGGCCCCCTCAACTGATGGGACAACTCTTAAACTGAGTAGCCTACGTGGGCGCATAGTTGTACTCTACTTCTACCCGCGAGCCATGACTAGCGGTTGTACACGTGAGGCACAGAGATTCAACGAGCTTATAGAAGAATTCAATAAGCACAATGCAGTAGTTATCGGAGTGTCAACAGACCCCATAGAGAGAAATAAGAGGTTTGCTGAAAAGCTGGGCCTAAGGTTTACTCTACTAAGCGATGAGACTGGGGACATAGCAAGAATGTATGGTGTACTGAGGCCTGGTGCACGTAGAGTAAGTGCTCAAAGAGTAACATTCATTATAGATGAGAACGGTGTAATACGCAATATAATTAAGGGTGTTAAGCCAGCGGAAAAACACGCTGATGAAGCTCTTCAAGCAGTCAGAGAGCTAGTTCAGAACAGATACTAGACTAAGTCCTCCCAAGGACTCTCCATTTTTTCACTTTCAACCCTTACTAAGTCGTCGAGTATGGCACGTATAAGCACAGCTGCAACATGGCTACAGGGTTTCTTTGAGCCACAATCACACCTAAACCTTTGTTCCGGCAGACTAATAGTAACCTCATAAGTGTTATTGCCAGTAATGACCTCACCATAGACTAGCCCTGTTGTGTTAGCGAAGCCAGCCCACACATTACTCCTAACAAGTTGTCTGAGCCCCTTCTCTACAGTATCATGCGAGAATTCTAGCCCTGTAAGAGCAGTTAAAGCCTCACTAAGCCTTGTAAACTCCTGGCCAAGAAGCCTCCTGATTTTCTCGAGAACCTCTCTACGAGTCTCCTCTACTAGTTGCAGATCTCTTCTAGTTGACCCCCAGGCTTCGACAAGGCTTATATCGCCTCCTCCATAGGCTAAAATTCTGTCGCGCAGTCTTATCATTAATGGGCTCGGGGCTAAGGGGCCGACAACAACTGCCTCACCATTGTTTAGCCCTGGGAGGTTGTCCAAGAGATCTTGGCTTATTTGCTCGCTCGAATCACGCACAGCCTCCTGGTCGCGTGGGTTTACTATTCTGAGAATTATTTGTCCCTGGAGCTGGCTAAGCACATCAGGGTCTATTCTTGAGGGTCTCTGCGTTATAGCTATCATGAATACACCAAATTTCCTCCCTTCACTCGCTATAGTTGCTGCTATATCTCTACTTCGTGTCTGCTTCTTAGTGGGTGGAGGCATGAAGCGATGTGCTTCTTCTACAATAAGGACCACGGGGTATGGATAGGATTCGCCTTCTATCCCTCTAGCATGTCTCAACCGTGCCTCAAATATCCTTTTCATAATGTTGAAGACCACGTGGTCTTGTACTTCAGCTCTAAGCCCTGCAAGATTTACTATCGTTACGGTGCCTGGTTCTAGGAGCACATCAATGGGCACAGTCTTTACACCATACACACCTATACGCCTCAGCTCTTCAAGGTACCTTATAGCATCATAGCCTGGCATCGTGTCACGGTTCAATGCTAGCCAAAGCCGTCTTATACTCCTTACAAGACCCTCATCTACGGCGGCAAGCTCTTCGAGTTTCCTAATCTTTAGAGCCTTCTCAAGCTCGGTCCTCGCTGCTTCACGGGCTAGTCTCTGTAGGAAACGTTGAGCAAAGACTTCGAGACTTGAGCTAGCGCCTTGAAGCTTGACGGCTTCAGCTGCATCTATGCTTGCTTGTATGATTCTGATTAAGCCCTTTAAGCTGAGCCACTGGTTTTCTTTAGTCCACTTAGCAAGCCACAAAGAAACCCTCTTTGCACCGCCAATGACGCTACGTATCCTTGTAGCTTTTGATGGTATGCCAGCTATTGTTGCTAGCTCCTCAGAACTCATGGAGGCTATGCTTATCTTATATTGTATGTCGCCTTCCTGGTCTTTTCTGGCCTTTATTACGCGGACAGCATTAGTGTAACTCGGCCCGAGTTTGTGTATTGTTCTCTTCATAGCTGTATACTCTCCATGAGGGTCAAGGACAACTATGGTGGCCCCCTTCTTGAGAAGCTCCTCAATGAGTACTATACTTGCCCAGGTCTTACCTGCTCCTGTAGCAGCTATGATGGCTACATGCCTCTTTATCCCCTCTATATCCAGGTATGCAGACACGCTAGGTCGAGATATTAAGCTACCTACATGTAGCCTCCTCTCTGGCTCAACACTGTAAAAGTCCTCGAGCAATTCGTCTGGTGCGAGGTAAACCCATGAGCCGACGGGAGGCGCTCTTCGTGGCAGGTATATTCGTCCCTTCCACTTGTACCCTAACACCTTGGCGAAAGCAACAACAGTATCGCTCCCTCGTGGAAGGCTAAGATTACGCAATACAAGCCATGGATGCTCTGGTGTCACACCAAGGGCTAGTCGTCTTATCCCGCGTATTTGTGCTAGCACTTTAACCTTTACAGGCGCCTCACTCCCTGGAGGATTCTCGACGGTTTCAACATACACATAGTCGTAGAGTGCTGGTATGCTTTCAGGATCTACACTAAATACAAACTGGTCTGGCTTAGAGTCCCCTGTAACCATTCCTACAGGCTCGCCGCCATGCCGTTGTGTTTGCTGCAACCTTCCCTGCATCCCCTAGCCAGGATAATAAAGAGCGGTAATACCATATAGGGTATCAGTTTTACCCAAAACAAAAATTAAATCGCCTCCTGTCAGGTAGAGCACAAGACCCTAAGGCCTAAGCTTCGCAAACCTAGGCAATGAAGTGAGATAGAGACTTTTCATTTCAGCGCCACTTCTCCTTAAACCATACCCATTTAACCTTAAAAGCTAGTTCGCCACGGTATTTAGCGCCATAGTCTGGTGGTAGAATATGGCCAAAGCTCTTGTACAACTTAACGACTATACCTTCACTATTAGGATCCATGGATGCATGCTTAACTATATCAGGTATAGAGTTGCGCCTTGATGAAAACCTTTTTGGAAGATCTATGCCTACATTCTCGGCGTATGACACACGTTCGGTGGGCTGAGCTATTTTGGCCAAAGATAAAGCTTCGAGCACAGGCCCAGCATAGGTTGGTGTGACTCCAACATCAAGTAATGCAGCTCTGTAGCACCACTTGCTTAAGCGGTAAATACCATACTCGCCTGGCACGCATTTACCGTAGAGCTCCATATATAGAACCTTGTTAGACTTGCTATATATTAGGACATCACCTACTCCGGCTTCTTCAAGGGCTTTAACATAGTGTCTTGGTGCTTTACGGCCAGAACCTGTATACAAGTTCCCATCATAAACGACGAGTAAAATACCATCTATCTTCTCCTCAACAATGACTTCTCCTGCAATTCTTAGCCTACCCCTCCTTTCTAACCTCAACGCCTCCCATAGTGGTATCACTGTATAAGCTCGCGCCATCAACCCTCGCCTAGAACCCCCTCTGAGCACATTCCTAGTATATATGCAACTTATAGGAGCTTCCAAGCATAACATTAATCTAGCAGTGTACCTCTTTGTGTGGTGAGAGATATTGGTTGTTGATCTGGAGTTTGAGCTAAGCTATGTGCTCTCAGACGAACTCGGAGTAGATGTAGGAGTGAAAGGCTACAGTTATGATGAGTCTACAGGAAAGCTGTGTGTGAGCCTAAGCGTTGAAGGTGTAGGAGACGTCGAGGCATGCACCACTGTGAAGCAATGCAAAGGTATTAGCGACGACACCAAGCTTACACGTTGCCTAGCCAAGGCCCTGCTAAAGGATGAAAGGACGTTGCGTGAACTGGTAGACGAGATAAAGAAGGTTGTATGAGCATGAGAGTCTCTATGGTTATCGAGTCGTAATGGTGTACTGCTCAGAGACTTTGACACCTTGTGCTTCGAGCTTTAAGACGCACCTACTACAGTATCTAGGCTCCTTAGCGTCAACCTCGTATATACTATTGCTGAAACGCATGACGCACCTACTGTGGTTGCAGTGGTCCAAGCCAAGTGCATGACCTATCTCATGCATAGCCTCTTTTAGGAGTCGGCTATGGAACAGTCTAGAATCACTTTTTAAGCCATAGAACTCCGGGTAAAGCCTTGCAGTATACACTACAGCAACACCCTCTCCGAGGAGTGCTTGGCCAAAAACAAAGTTTAATCCTGGCACATAGGCGTCACCACCTACAACTAGCAGCAAAACATCCGCGTCACTCTTACTCTTTAAGACCAAAGCGTAGCCTAGAACCTGATTGCTAAACCATTGCCCTCGCACTACATCATAGAATGTTCTGGGTAACACTACTTCGCCTGACAACTCCACAG
>JALTZF010000109.1 GCA_027046265.1 Pyrodictiaceae archaeon | reverse complement strand
TCCTGGTACTGGTAAGACTTTGCTTGCTAAGGCTGCTGCTACTGAGAGTGGAGCTAACTTCATAGCAGTAAGAGGACCAGAAATACTAAGCAAATGGGTAGGAGAAAGCGAGAAAATGATTAGAGAAATATTCAGGAAAGCTAGACAGCACGCACCAGCAATAATATTCTTCGACGAAATAGACGCAATAGCACAGACAAGAGGCGTTTATGACACAAGTGGAGTTACTTATCGCATTGTAAACCAACTACTAGCAGAGCTTGATGGAATTGTGCCTCTTAGCAATGTAATTGTTATAGCTGCTACTAATCGTCCAGATATTCTTGACCCAGCACTACTAAGACCAGGACGCCTTGATAAAATCATTTATGTGCCTCCGCCCGACAAGAAGGCAAGACTAGAAATACTGAGAATACACACAAGAAAAATGCCACTAGCAGACGACGTAGACCTAGAATTATTAGCAATCAAAACTGAGGGTTATAGTGGTGCTGATCTTGCCGCACTCGTGAGAGAAGCCGCAATGTTAGCACTCAGAGAAAATATTAATGCAACTAAAGTCTACATGAGGCACTTCCTTAAAGCTCTAGAGACTATAAAGCCTAGTATTACACCAGAGATGGTTCGATTCTACGAGGAATGGTACCAGAAGGCCAGACAACAACTTCCTGGAAGTAAGCTCATCCAAGAACGTCCATCAATCTATACGTGATTAGTTTTGTTTTATATCGTTAACATACCTCGAAGATTCTCATGGACTCTATATGCTTAAACAAGATCTTCTACTTGGGGTGATAAAGTTGAGTAATCCATGGAGAAGGACACCATTATATTATGCAATAATTGAAGAACTTGAAAGAAGAGGTGGTAGTACTAAGGATATTGACCTCTTTAAAGCACTAAGAGAAAGATACAAGGATTTATCATATTCTGACTTCCTTAAAGAACTCATGAAGCTTGAAATGCAGGGACTAATACACGTTAGTACTTTAAAGGAAAACCTAAGAAATATAGAATTACTCAAGTCACCGTAAGCGAACAGTATCGCTTACAGCTATGCTTTATAATAACCTTACAATAACTCTCAACCACTGAAACTATACAAGATTTAAGGTTAAGTCTGAACAAACCACTTACTGTATTGGGAGAGAGGCTCTTGGGAGTAAATATTAGAGAAATTATTCCTCCCACAGCCATTAAGGAAGTTGATCTCTCTGCATTAAAATATAAGGAAGTTGCCATAGATGCTTATAACGCACTATACCAATTCTTGGCGGCAATACGTCAACCTGACGGAACTCCGCTCATGGATTCTAAGGGCAGAATTACTAGCCACCTAAACGGGCTGTTTTATAGGACCATAAACTTAGTCGAACACGGTATAAAGATTGTCTACGTTTTTGACGGCAAGCCTCCTGAACTAAAGCGCATAGAAATTGAGAAGAGGCGTAAAATAAAGAGTGAAGCCGCACGAAAATATGAGGAGGCAATAAAGAAGGGTGATCTAGAGGCAGCTAGAAGATATGCGCAAATGTCGTCAACATTAACAGAAGAAATGGTCCTAGACGCAAAAAGGCTGTTGGAAGCAATGGGGATACCATACGTACAAGCACCCTCAGACGGTGAAGCCCAGGCAGCATACATGGCGAGGAGGGGTTCTGTGTGGGCTGCAGGTAGCCAGGACTATGATTCCCTACTCTTTGGTTCACCTAGACTTGTACGCAACATCACTATTACAGGAAGACGTAAACTCCCACGAAAGAACGTGTACCTTGAGATAAAGCCAGAAATAATAGAGTTAGAGACTCTCCTAAAGCAACTAGGCATTACACGTGAACAATTAATCGCTATAGGTATACTCGTGGGCACAGACTACAATCCTGATGGCGTACGAGGTGTTGGCCCAAAAACTGCTCTAAAAATGGTTAAAGCGCATGGCGACCCGGTGAAACTACTAGAGTCACTACCCCGGACAGAGTTTCCTGTAGATCCTATAGAAATATATGAGTACTTCCTTAATCCACCAGTAACAGATGAATACAGACTTGAATGGAGACCACCTGACGAGAAAAGAGTCTATAAGATTCTTGTTGAAGAACACGACTTTAATCCCGATAGGGTAGGGAATGCATTGACGAGGTTAAGAAAGGCCTATAATGAGTTCTTCCGTGGCCGTCAATTAGGGCTTGACGCTTGGCTTAAGAAGAAGTGAGAAGTGAGGACATTAATAAACATTATTATTTTCATTCCCACTCCTTCCACCCATATTCACCTATTAAAGGAACAAAGAGACATGAAGTGACGGGCTTCTTTTTGATCCTGCCATCCTTATCCTTTTCAACTACATAGAGATACTGCAGATACCTTGTGCCTATTGGTATGACCATCTTCCCGCCCTTCTTAAGCTGCTCAATGAGGGGTTTCGGTATGTCTGGTGCAGCAGCTGTAACAATTATACGGTCATAGGGTGCTGCATCTGGGTAGCCCTTACTCCCATCACCAATAATAACTGTTACACGGTCAGCATACCCTGACCTACGCAAGTTCTCCATGGCCTTCTTAGCGAGTTCTGGCACTCGCTCAATACTATAAACATGACCCCACTCCTCTCTTGACCTATTACTAGGCGCTACAATCTCGGCAATGACAGCTGCGTGATAACCCGAACCCGTGCCAACTTCTAGCACTTTCATGCCTACATCAAGATCAGCTACTTCACACATTAACGCTACCATATGAGGAGCACTTATCGTCTGCCCCATACCGATAGGGAGTGGTGTATCCTCGTATGCGAGGTGCCTTAAGTCCTCAGGAAGAAACTCCTCGCGTGGAACACGGAGCATTGCACTTAATACTTTCTCGCTATGTATATAGCCTTCACGTACAAGTTTTTCAACAAGTCTTCGTCTTTTATCAGCCATAGACTCATAATCATAACGCATTACCGCTTACCCCACACATAGTACTACTTAATCTATTACACCTTTATTACTTAGACCAGCTCAGTCTAATGATGTGTACTCGCTGTATTCCAGAGATCAAAGACGTTGCAGAACTAGTAGGGATAGAGGTGTATCGCTATGCCAGTATGTATATCCTTGTTAAAGTGTCGTGGCCACCCGAATGTACAGTTAAACCATCCATCGACGCTTGAAATAGAGAAAAAGTCTAGACTTACACCTCGCGGTGACTGTGTAGCTTGTACTAGCTGTCAGAGTGATGAGAAAGAGGGGGAATGTGCAGGCATTCATGGATTAGCCAAACTGTTTCTTGCCACCTACAATGTCTTCTATGGTATTAATAAGGTTATTGAAGTGCTTACAGTAGATGGCTTGGCACCTGGCATGAGGCCAGGAAAAAATGTTGTCCGGAGAAGTTGCCATACGGAGAACTCACTAATGATACGTGCTGGGGTCTCTGCAAGAGATTTAGCATCAAGCATTAAGTCTGTTCTACAGAGTAGTTTTACAAGGTGCCTAGTCCTCTACGTGGTCTTTTCCCCTGCCCACGAGGATGTCAAGTCTATATATGAACTTTCGGGGTGCATAGTCAAGAACTCTTCTCATACCAATAATGCTTAGCCGAGACGGGATACCCTCTCTAGCTTCATCCTTGTTACGAGCTATCGTGTATAAGTGAACTATACACCTCTCTGGATTGCATAGTTTTAGTGCAACATCGAGAAATTTTTTAGATTCATGAGGTAAATTCATGATTATCCTATTAAAGACAGGTTTTAATAGCAAGGGCAGATTACGTGCATCAGTTTGCAATACGAGTATAGGTGTACGTATAAGACCCTTGTTTAATCTCAGTGCACTAAGAAGCGCTTTAATAGCATATATGTTTAGGTCGTTAGCAACAACAATTCTTGCACGCCTCTTTGCTGATATTAGAAGGCTGAAGCCGCCCACTCCTGCAAACATATCAAGCACATACTCGCCTTCCTTAACCATCTCTGCTATGCGTAAGTGTTCTGTAGCAAATCTAGGGTTTATGTAGACTTTACCAAGTGGTACAGGATACCTTAGTCCATGTTCAACATATATAGTCTCATGGACTTGTTCACCAGCTAAGTGCACAAGTTTCTGCACTCTAAACTCTCCAACTGTACTAATCTTGCCGTATACTGCACGCAGACTAGGGTTGTGTAGGAGTATATTCTCAGCAATACTATACCATTCATTCATTGTCTTACTGTCATCTATGGATACTATAGCTATACTGCCAACGATAACGTATGATGCTGGAGGAGACCATTTCTCTTGTACTATACAGCTACCTTCAACTATTTCTATTAATCCCTTACACTTACCTAGCAACTTTCCAGCGATATTCCTTAGTGTTTTTATGTCAGTAATAGGAAAACAAGGTATGCTAGTACGTAGATAATGTTTTACTGGCTTTGCTTTGAGGGTATTATAAGTGGTAGATAAGAGTTTACGTACATGCTCGCCGCAGCTCGGTGAGACCACAACCATTACACACCTTTGAGGTGTCTGTTGATTGAAAATCCGCCGTGCCGCCATATACGCCAGGCCCGATAGAAAAGAGGCCCTAGAACTGGCTAGAGAGGCTTTCCGCTTATTATCTGAACAAGGTATAGAGGTATTCTACGATACGTCCATAGCAAACATACTAAATGGCCCCTCAATAGAGCTTAGGTTTCAAGACGTAGACGCTGTCATAGTAATAGGTGGCGATGGAACACTACTACGTGTACTCCAGCTACTTCATGATCGTGCTCCTATCCTTCACCTGGTACGAATGGGAAGAAAGGCCTTTTTATTTGAAGACATTGATCCACGACAGTCTATACAAAATATTAACAAACTATTGGAAGGTAAGTATGAGCTTGAGATAATAAGGCGTCTTCGCGTCAGAGTATTGGGACACGAGTTCTATGCACTTAACGAAGCTGCCATTCTTGCTCTAGGATCTAAAGTTGTAGGGTTACGTGTGACTGTTGATAACGAAGTTGTTTACTCTGACTTGGAAGGGGATGGTATAATAGTTTCAACACCAACAGGTTCAACAGCATACAACTATAGTGCAGGAGGCCCCATACTTCATCCAGACCTTGAGGCTGTATCGCTTACTCCGGTAAATCCTGTCGAGAGGTATGTTGGACCAATAGTTGTGCCGGGAAGACTTACTGTACGCATACTAGTACACTATACTTTAAGGCCCGTCAAATTAATCGTAGATGGTGTTGTAGAGCGTCTACTCTATAAGGGCGTAGTCGTCGAAGGGGTTCTTGATGGGCCTCCTATCCGTATAGCGAGGTTTAACAAGTTCTCTAGGCTGAAAGCACCATGGCTGAGGAAGTGAGGGATAAGACAAGTATTAAGGGTAGGAGGGTGTATGTCCTTGACACAACAGCTTTTATAGCAAAATTACCACTCTATGCGCCACAAGACTACGAGATGTATACCACAACATTAGTTCTTAGAGAGGTGCGAGACAAAGATAGCCTCACTGGTCTAAACATTATATTATCTGTTAACCGTGTACAAGTAATGGATCCAGGAGAGGAGTACATTAAACGCATGAAGACAGAAGCCGCAAAGTACGGCTTACACAGCGTGCTCTCAGAAACAGACATCTCAGTTTTAGCGCTTGCCACGAGAATTAAGGAGGAAACAGGCAGGGAAGTCGTTATCATAACTGATGATTATACAGTACAGAACATGGCTAGACTCATAGGCTTAGAGTTTATGGCACTGAGAACAAGAGGCATAAGAAGAGTTTCTAGGTATGTGGCACAATGCCCCGCGTGCGGCTATGTCTCAACAATACCTGAAGAGCGTGAATGCCCCATTTGTGGGACTCGACTAAGGAAAGTACTCCGCAAAGCTCACAAATAACCAGAACTATTTCTTGACAAGTTTAGCTATAAAGTATCCTGTGGCACCATGAATATGTGGATGAACCCTTTGAGCATAATATCCATAGGGCCCTATTCCTCTGCTCCAACGCTTAGGCTCAACATCTTCTAAACCAAAGCCGAGTTCCTCTACCGCATAAGCAATGTTTTCTTCGTTTTCCAGAAGTGTAATTGTACAAGTAGAGTATACGAGTACACCACCTGGTTTGAGTAGCCTATAGGCTGAACGGATAAACTGGCGTTGATACCTTGCAAAGTTAATTATGTCACTGTAAGTCTTTTTGTCATACACCTTAGGTATAACACCCAAGGAGGAACATGGAGGGTCGAGTATGACATAGTCAGCAAAACCTTCACCCAGCTCTTGATCAGCGTATCTTGAGTCCATACGAAAAGACTCTATTCTATGACCTAACCGCCTAAACTCACTACGCATCTTTGCAATCTTGCTCCTTGAATGATCTAAAGCTATGACTCTTACACGTCCCACAGCAAGCTCATAAACGTGTGAGGCTTTACCACCAGGAGCAGCACACATATCAACTATCACCGTGTTTGGTCTTGGCGATAAAACATGTGCAACCATCATAGATGATATACTTTGCTCGTATATGTAGCCCTCAATGTACCATTTAGTGCTTCTTAAGCTAGGCACATGGTACAGTGGTCTAACATTCTTAACAACTAATCCTCTACCAGCCCTTAAATTCTCTTCGAATCCTTTTACAAGTACTCCATTACCAACAATTATATCATTAGGAGAGACTATTGAGACATAGTCTCCTGGCCTTGTACAGTCCACTAAACGGATAACACCCGGTGCATATACATTGGCTCCTAACATAACACTTTCGGCAGTCCGCTTATCAACTATAACTTGGCATTTCTCCTCTGAGAGCTTTTGTGGGCCCCTAACTGGGAACCACAATGCCTCACTAAACATCTCATCAACATATACTTCATATCCAAGAGACCTCATTTCATCTAATAAGTCTCCGGGACTGATACGCAAGACGTTAACTCTGAAATAATAACGTTCAGGGGGCTTAGTAAGGTAGTTTAACGCGACATTAACGCTCTTCCCGTACACAGTCTTTAATTCTTTAATAAGTTTACTATCATACTCTATTACTATACTTTTGGTAGTACTTGTATGATCCATAACTGTGACCTCAAAATAGTGTAAAAACTAGAGTTACACTAGGGATGGACAAGTTTTCAGACCATAAAGCCGAAGATGATGTTATCCGGTGGTGCGGGGGGTGGGATTTGAACCCACGCCGGCCTACGCCAGCGGGTCTTAAGCCCGCCCCCTTTGACCTGGCTCGGGCACCCCCGCACCCGCCAAATAATGTAGAGAGCTATTCTGTGGGGGTATAAAGTTAATCAGTTACGTCTTCTTACAATTCTCTAATAGTTATTTGATAAGGACTAAGTACTGTCTCAAGGTGATCATTCTTCTACGCCTTCAAGCTCTTCTTGTAACAACTCATGTAGTATTTCGCGGTACTCCTCTCTCTCCTGCTCCCACTCCTCAAGAGTCTTGGGAGGCCTCTTCTTAGCCTCGCTTACCTTAAGTGTTGTTATCGTACGTTCTTCCTTAGGCGTAGCACCGACTATTGTATAATCGGCGCTTTCAGATACACTGACTTCCTCTGAGTAACCACATCTCATACATCTAAAGAGGATCTTATCTTGTTCGCGCCTGGCAGGGACCATGAAGCCTCCACATTGAGGACAAAATCTCATTGCTTAAGCCACCTTACCCCGAATACACATCTTCCTATAGAGAACGGCCTTTTGCTTGTTTACACAATCACCCTGCTTATATGTTTTTCCTCTAGCTACTATCTTCCCAGAAATTTTAGATAGGAACTTGGCTAAGGTAGTATACGTACTAGAACACCCTCTATCACAAAAGCCCCGAGCTCGCTAAGTGTTCTCACTGCATCTCGTAGCCTGTTCTTTGTTGAAGCATACACAGTCAATAGTGGGTCACCCTTCCTGACACGATATCCAGTCTTTGCGTAGAGTCTAATCCCAGCCGACTTATCGTCGGGTGCACCAGCTAGGCGTGCAGCCATGTTTAGGGCTACATTATTTACGAAACTTACGATGCCGTCACGAGGTGCTGTTAAGGTGTACTGTATACTTGAAATAGGTATATCTTCTGGTTTTATGTCAGGATCGCCTTCCTGGGCCTCGATAATCTCTTTGAACTTGGCATATGCTTTTCCGGACTTTAGAGCCTCACAAGCAGCTTGGTCTGCACTCGTTACCCCACCGAGACTAAGTACTAAGGCTGCAAGACTGCAAGCTTTCTCTACAAGGTTAGGTGCTCCAGTACCCTTAATGAGTGTCTCAAGGGCTTCGCGAGCCTCAAGGGCAGGGCCAATAGTGAATCCTACTGGCTCCCCTCCATAAGTTAATGCTACCCTCATGGTTATGCCGAGCCGTTGGGCTTGTGAAAGGAATAACGACCCAAGCTCTACAGCATCCTCTTCAGTCTCCACCTTCGCGCCTTTACCGAAGGGTATATCTATTACTAGTCTTGAAACACTCATTGCCAGTTTCTTAGCTAGGATACTTGCAACCATCTGTGTCTGGGGATCTATAGCGAGCTTCCTCTCAACCCTTATAAATATATCATCAGCAGGCGCGAGGCCCAGAGCGCCACCCCATACTATGGTTCCACGTGCCCGTAAAGCTATCTCGTGTATCTCATCAGGTGAAAAGTCTACACGTGCTAGAACCTCCATGGTATCAGCTGTTCCCGCTGGGCTAGTTATGGCTCGACTACTAGTCTTAGGTATAAGTAAGCCCATAGAAGCGACAATCGGAACAGCTATTAGTGCAACCTTACTATTGCCCGGAACTCCCCCAATACTATGCTCGTCGTATACAGTTTCAGGGAACTTTACTATCTCCCCCGTCTCAACCATTGCACGAATAAGGTATGCCAACTCATCCAAGCTCAACGGCTTATATACTTGACTCAAGAGAAATGCTGCAATCTGCCCAGGATCATAGAGTCCATGAGTAACATCACGCACGATACTCATGTAAGCATTTTCCGGCAAATGCTCGCCTCTAAGTCTTTTCCTCAAATAACTAAACGATGGAGGAAACTCGAAAGGATACAGTTCTACGTTTTCGCACTCAGATAACTTCTCATAAATGTCCTCAGGAACACCAATACTGTACTTATCAACGAGAGAATCAGATAGTACGACTTTTCCTCCAAACACACGACCACTACATCCTACACCTATTATCGAACCCTCACTAATACCATAGCTCCTAGCAACACTTCTATTAAGAACAACAATATTAGAATCAAATGCTACATCAATCTTTTTAAGCTTAAAACCCTTCACAAGCTTTGCGTTAAGACTCATACATTCTCCACCCACAACACGCCCAGCTCCTTATTATAGTACTATTCCCTCTTGTATGTCACGATCTAACAGAGGAGAACAGACGATTTAACATAATTCTACAATATGGCTGAATATAGGCTTTTCTAACATCAAAACAAGCCATAGAGTAGGAGAGGAAAACCAGCTATGAATAGAAATAAAGTAAAGATACCCATCACCCTCAACATAATACTGCCCGGCCAAGAGCGTGCAAGAGTAAAAGCATACTACCATAAGAAGGGAAGGATGAAGGCAAAATACAACCATATAGACCTACCAGATGACGCTATACCATCAATACTAGGTAATCTAGCCTTCAAGAGAGGCCTACAGCTAAAATGCGAAAATGAAACCAAGAAGTGTATAAAACTGATAGAAGAAGTCTTAAAACTAGCAATAAAGTTATGTATTGAAGATAAAGGCCTCATACTAGCATGCGAAAAACCCATAGTTTACCTAATGAAGACACATAGAAAAATGATATACCTGTCAAACATAAAAATACTTAAGAAAAATAGCGAGAACAAAACCCGACAGCCGTAAAGGATTTACTCCACTGCAGTAGCTTACTATCAAGACATCGTGGAGAAGTGTGGGCCCGTCGTCTAGCCTGGTTAGGACGCCGCCCTCACACGGCGGAGGTCCGGGGTTCAAATCCCCGCGGGCCCACCATCCTCCACTTGGTTCCCGCGGATTCCCCATCGAGTTAACTACACCGGTCTTCGCCACCAGCCGCTCAATTGTCTTATCTATCGCCTTCTCGTACTCCTGGAGAAGTATCTTAGCGAGTCTCCGGATGTCTCGTTTACTTAGCTTCTCCACCTTCCCGAGGCTCTTATAGATTTGATAAACGCGTACCATCTCCTCCAACGGCCCAATGTACTTGGTGACCGCTATGCACGTTCCTATACCATCAAAACCGCCCTTTTCACGGTAACCAGAGTAACCAGTCTAGAAAGCCACCTCTCACACGTCCTGGGCACCCGGGGAGAGGCCCCGGTTACCTGGTTACCTCGGTCACCATCCCGGAAGGAGCTACGATCATGGGCCTCGGGGTAGTACACTCTCCTTGTAAATAAGGAGTAAGTGTACCGGGAAACCATTCAAATAACCTTGTAAAAACAATGTGTGTTAAGAGGACGGGCCATGCTCTACTGGGTCGTGCTGTCCACCCACCGCTATATACATCA
>JALTZF010000108.1 GCA_027046265.1 Pyrodictiaceae archaeon | reverse complement strand
AAATAGTGGAGGAGGGACCCCTCATGGCTTCGCGTTCAACCCTAATTATTGCAGCAATAGTAGTCATCATAGTTGTAGCAGGAATAGCATGGTACTATGCTTCAAAAGGCGAAGAGAAGACCCCGCCTCCACCAACTACACCGGAGACAAGTCAGCCCATCCAGACAACACCACAGACAACACCGCCGAGGACCACTTCAACACCCACGACAAGAACAACACCAACAACAAGTAAGCCCACAACTACAGCAACGACAACAACAAAGCCGCCATCTCCTACTACAACATCGCCACCTAAAACTACTACAACTACAACTGCAGCCGAGGAGGAGTATAAGATAGTAATAGGGTCATCAGAGATAAGAGTCTCCAAGGAATTCTATGAATTTGTTGAGAAGGCAAAGAAGGGAGAGGTTAAGGTAACTATCAATTTCTGGACATCAATGCTGCCATTCGAGGTAAACGTAATGAAGAAAGCTGTAGAGGCATTTGAGAAAGAGTATCCCGGCATAACAGTAAAGTATAGTGGTACCGTGCAAAACCTCAAAGAGGCCGTTAAGGCTGCTGTTGTTGCAGGCGATACAGAGAATGGGCCCCACATCTTTACGTGGGCTCACGACTGGACTGGTGAGCTCGCAGAAGGAGGCTACATTGTCCCACTAGACAAGTACCTGCCCCCAGAGACCCTGGAGGATTTGCAGGAGCAATACCTCTCAGCAGCCTACTCTGCTGGCACCTACAAGCTACACCTCTACGGCGTCCCATGGGCTGGCGAGGCTATAGCCCTTGTATGCAATGCTGAAATGGTAAAAGGCCCAATAGAGTCTTTCAGTCAGCTTGAGCAGATAATGAAGGAGCACTACAACCCCGACAAGGAGACATATGGTTTAGCATACCAGGTAGACCCATACCACATATACCCATTCATAACAGCTTTTGGAGGCTACTACTATGACGACAAGACTGGAAGTGTTGGAGTCAACTCAACTGGCACTATTGAGGGATTAGAGTTCTTCTTAAGCCACATACTCGTATACATGGACACTAGCGACTTAGGACACGAAACTCAGCTCAAGGTATTCATTGAGAAGAGGGCGCCATGCATAATAACTGGTCCATGGAATATCCCCGCAATAAAGGAGGCAGTACCAAAGATTTTCGTGCAAGCAATACCACCTATAGACGGTAGGACGCCAAAACCATTCTCTGGCATAAAGCTCTTCTGGATCACGTCACTAGCAGAAAAAGACAAAGACAAGCTCTACGCATCAATACTCTTCGCCCTATGGTTTACACTAGACGACGACAATATTAAGATGCTAGTAGACGAAGCAGGATTCATACCTGTCAAGCGTAGTGTAGTAAAGTACGTTGCAGCGAACATGGACAACTACCCAATAATTGGCGGCTTCCTCCAGTCAATATCCAATAGCATACCCATGCCCAAGTCCCCGGAAATGAGCAAGGTCTGGGGACCAGTAGCAAACGCTTTAAGCGCAATAATAACTGTCTACAAGGAGAAAGGCCTCCAAGAAGCACTAGACCAGGTTGAGCCTACACTCGACAAAGCACAGGCTGAGATCCTAGAATCTCTCAAAGGTGGCTAAAGTGGGGGAGTATAACCTCCATAACCCCTCTGAGCTATTTTATTGCCTTTCTCCTAGGGCTGTTTGCCTCTCCTAATACCCGTGGGGCGTAGGGTAGAGACAAAGTGGCGGGAAACAAGAAGAAACAAAGACTAGAACTCTACCCTTCACGAATAGCAGTAGTACTGGTTATTGCTAGTATAGCACTCTACCTCTTCTTTTCTCTCTGGCCTCTAGGGTTCTCAGTCTACATAGCATTTACTGATGCAAACGCGATAAATATTGCAGCAGCACCAAAAATTGCGAAGCTAAAAGAAGAGAAGAAAATGATGATACAGGAACTCGAGGAGAACAAAGACGTTATCATGGCCTCGATGAGGCAGGTTGACGGCTACCTGGCCCAGACTCTTGACAGTCTGAGGGGGCTCAGAGAATTCCTGGCCCAAGCATCTCCTGAGGCTATTATGGGGGGAATGCTAGACGAGTATAAGCGCGAAATAAGCAGGGTTTTCAGGGAGTCAATATCGATAGTTAACAGCAATAGAAGCTACCTTTACCGCTATACAGAGTTTAGAGAGAGCCTCGAGAGAGCCTATACTCATGTCTCTGACTTTTGGAGTCTTGTCGATAGTATCCTGGGCTTCAAGTTAGTACCATCAAAACAAGACGTCGAAGCACTCAGAGAGCAAGGCCTACCACTCATAGACTCGGCTATAAGTGAACTTACGACGTCAAAGAAGCTACTTGCTAGAGTAGCATCTGACTACAAGGCATTTGAACGGATAGTTGTACGTGATATAGATGCAGAGATAGAGAAGCTAAGTGTCCACTTTGTCGGTCTAAAGAATTTTAGGTACCTCTTCGGCAGCTCATACTTCCCATACTCGATACTGAAGACACTCCTTTTCGTTGTGACGAGTGTGCCTCTAAAAGTTGCTGTTGGAGTACTCCTAGCATTCTTCTTCTCCTCGCCCCTAATCTATGGTAGAAGAATTATGCGGGCACTACTACTAATACCGTGGTCTCTACCAGTACTATTGTCTGTTACGACTTGGAGGATACTATTCATACCCGACCAGGGCCCCTTCTCGAAGCTACTCCTAGACATCCTGGGTTACCCGGTGAACATCTTTACTAGAGAGTGGGATGCCTTCATAGTGTATAACATTGTTGAGATGTGGCTTGCCTACCCCTTCATAATGACTGTGACCATGGGTGCAATTGCTAGTGTTCCAAGAGAACTGATAGAGTCAGCGTACATCGACGGTGCTAGTATATGGGAGCGATTCAGAAGAATAATGCTGCCCCTAACAAAGAGGCCTATCCTATTCGCGGCAATACTCACTAGTGGGGCTTCCCTACAAGCATTCATGGTCCCCCTCCTCATCAACCAGGGTGGGCCAGCTAAAATGATAGACTTGCCTGGGCTTAAGCCAGCCCTTGGCAACTCTAACGAGATGATGGTCCTCTTTGGCTATAATAGGGCATGGATTGACCAGCAGTACGGTCTCTCAGCTGCATCCTACCTAGTTGTTGTCGCAATCTTGTTCCTCTACGCTATTGCATGGTACTACCTTGTCTACAAGGGCAGGTGAGAGCATGAGGAGGAGAGAGGAGAGCCACTACATGGTCAGACTGTACCTGGGAAGACTAGTCGTAACGACTATAGGCATACTCGTAGTGTTCATCTTTCTCTACCCAGTACTCTACGTTGTAGTGTCCTCGCTCATACGTGGACAAATCATTGCCTCGGGCCTAGGCGACCTTGCAAGATACGGGCTCAGCCTAGAACACTACCTATCCACTCTTAGGGATCCACGGTTTGTAGCTGCAACCATAACAAGTATAGTGGTCGCCCTGGCATCAATAATATTCTCTGTACTAGTCATAACACCTGCAGCCTACGCCTTTTCAAGATTCAACTTTAGAGGAAAGGACATGCTCCTAATACTCTACCTCATACTTAGCCAGGTCGGCGGAGGCTTTGGTGTCGCAGCAATTATAGCACTTTACGTGTTCCTACTCAAGCTTGATAGTCTGGGCATACCCGTAATAGGAAACCCTATAATTCTAGCACTAGCATATACTGGTGGTGCAGTACCATTCCAGACTTGGCTCATAAAGAACTACTTTGACGCTCTCCCCCGAAGCCTTGACGAGGCAGCATTTATTGACGGTGCAAACTGGAGGACAATAGTCTTCCGAGTAGTTCTCCCAGCCTCAAAGCCAGCAATGGTGTTAATAGCCCTCTTCGCCTTCATAGGGGCCTGGGGCGAGTTCATTCTAGCCAGCTTCCTAAGAGTTGAAACACTTGCCGCATACATCTACGAGACAGCTCTAGGCCAAACCATTTACTGGAGCGACTTTGCAGCACGAACAATACTATTCTCTATACCCCTAATAATAGTCTACGTGTACGCACAAAGATACATAGGTGAGGCAATGACGTTCGCGGCAACAAAGTATTAAACTAGCAGAATTGAGGAGGGAATCTACACGCTATTATTCTTTCCTATCCCTTCTCTGCCAGATAATTGCCCCATTAACTTTCTGACCTTATACGGTAACATCTTATGGTGCAATGGCGTCTCCTCCAACTTATCCCCCCATACCCTCCTCGACGCCTCCCCAGGCTCTAGCCCTCTTGTAGCCACAAGATATGCTGCTGTAGCGGCTGCTGAGCGCCCCCACGCACTCCTACAGAGTAGAAGGATGCTCTCACCCCTCTGCTCAGCCTCCCTCATCGCCGGGAAGACTGTCTCCAATAAGACTAGGGGATTGAGGGGCTCCCCATGCCTTGACTGAACCACTAGTACTCTAGCCCTTGTGGACTCTAGGGCTCTCACAAGTTCACTAAGCTCTCTCCACCCCCGGTTTCGTGCCTCTTCATCGTTTGAGAACACTACAACTAGTCCTACACCATTTTCTTCCACAAACCTTAGGACGTCAGCTCCTGCATCCCTGTCTGGGATTGTGGAGAGTATCACCTTTGTCTCAGGTATTCTGTGCATGCTAGTACTCAATGTAGCATACACCTAGCAATCCCTCATAGGAGTCCTAAGATAGCAAGAGGACACATGCACAAATTATTTATGCATTAGCTTAGGCAGGAGGGGGAGCTGTATTACACGCTCCTCCATAGAGGGTTGTAGGCGTTGTGGGCTATGATGCGGCATTGTTGTCCTAGGCTGATCCCGGCTAGTGCTGGACCGGGGCAGGGCGAGAGTGGGGAGACCCTAGAGAGGGATTACGCTCGGTTTAAAGAGTTGGATGTCTAGTGGAGGGCTAGTGCTAGCCAGCCGTATAAGAGTATTGAACCCCCATACCCTAGGCCTCTTGCAAGACCTAGTAGGCCGTATCCCGTGGCAGTCTTCGTCATAGCCCTAGCCACGGTCTCGTAGCCAGCCTCGGCTACTCCTGCGAGCAGTGCCGCTACGAATACCGTCTCCCATCTAGGGTATGCTAGGAGTATTGTTGCTGAGGCCACTACAGACACTATTATTGCTACTATGCTCGCACTCCTACTCTTATCATAAAGCATTCCCAAGGGCACAGCAGCCAGCGCGTCTGAGGCCATTGCAGCGGTATAGACTAGTGGGAGCATAGTCTTCTCCAGGTTGTACAGTGAGGCTATGTGCTCTACTGTCAACGGGTTAGGTGTTAGTGCTCCGAGAAAGGCAACCATGGCTATTGCAGGAATACTAGCCTTGACCCCTGCAGCCACCCTCCCACCATGCCCTGATACTGGCTTAACGCCTAGTCTCTGGTACTCTCTATGCGCGGCAAGCAGAGCTGGCACAGTAAAGGCTCCCGGTACTGCGAGTAGCCATAGTGGGAGCCCATAGCGCACGATAACATACACCATGAGTGGGCCCGTTATGGCGCCTAGCTGGTCTAGTAGCTCGTGTAAGCCAAAGACAAGACCCCGCTTCCCCTTCGGCGCTACTGAGCCTAATAGGGTGTCGCGGGCAGGGCTCCTAACAGCCTTGCCCAGCCTCTCAGCCCAATACCCAGCCGCTAACAGTGCCCCTGACCCAGATGCTGCTGCTAGCAGTACACCCACCGGGACAAGAGCATAGCCAGTGTAGACTGCCACCCAATACCCGCCAGTAAGGTCTACGAGGAGCCCGGAGAGGGGCCTAAGACCCCAAGCAACGATCTCCCCAACACCAACCAGGCCACCTAGCGCGAGTGTCTCCTCCACCCCTACGGGTAGGAAGCTGCGTAGCCCCTCGTAGCTCACGTCTGCTAAGAGGCTTACAACACCAAACAAGAGCACTATAGGCACAGCCTTCTTGAGACTAGAACCAGCCAACGCTCCTAAGCCCAGCAAGTCCTTGAAGGGTTAGGGAGGGGTTATTATGGGTGGCCCAGACATGGTAAGTCTTAGCAGCTTCAGCTAGGTTAGGCTGATGGGGTGACGTGGTGTGGCCGAGAACAGTCTATGGGTCTTCTACGCCCTAGGAACCTTTGTATCTTTTGGATTGACAAACTTCCTGCTAAAATATGCTTCAGTGAAGGGCATGCCATCAATTGAGGGCTCAACAGTACTGCTCTTAGGCACTGGAATGGTAGGCATAAGCGCTGCGATAGCTATGCTTGCCTTAGGACGCTTTGACCCTACACACAACCCTTCATTGGCTGGTGTGGACCCCAGGCTCTACCTCGTAATGGTTGTTGCTGGTGTCCTGCTAGCAGCTGGAATGTACTCTTTGAAGATGGCTGTAGCTCTTGGCAAGGCTGGCCCCGCGACAGCAATAGCCCTCTCCAACGCCTTGCTAGTAGCCTCCCTAGCATGGCTAGTGCTCGGAGAAAAGCTCTCGACAAGCGAGCTAATAGGGATGGCCCTCTACACGCTAGCAATAATCATGTTTAGCCTCAAACCACTAGGCTAGCCCTCTCCCCCAGAACACTCTGGGTAGGCCAGCTTAACGGCCTCTTCTACTTGTGCCATAGCGGGATCCACAACCTTCACACCAAGATCTTTTTCTAGTTTCCCGCGTAGCGGCCCTAGATCAGTGCAGGCTAGCAATAATGCCTCTGCACCCCTCTCTATAAGCGATTTGGCAGTAGCTAATAGCGCCTCGTAGTCCTCCTGTGTAGCCCTGCCCGATGCATAGCGCTCTATAACCCTGTCAAGTACTCCTATCTCCTCCCTCACAGGCTCAACAGCTTCTAGCCCCACACTCTTCACGGCGTCCTGGAATAAGCGGCTCTTGAGCGTAGCACTAGTAGCTATGACTCCAACCCTCCTAAGCCCTTCTATGGACTTAAGCTTCTTGACGCCAGCCTCTACAATGCTTACAAGCTGTAGCCCCATCTCTCTAGCTTGGGGCTCAACAATACTCCAAGCTATGTGGGGCGTATTAGCAGCTATAAAGGCGACTGACACCCCTGCCCGAGCCAGCGCTCTAAGAGCCTCTAAGAGGAGGCTAGCCACCCTCCTTCTATCACCACTCCTAGCCGCATTGCACATCTCTTCTAGCACAAGACTATACACAACAAACCTCTTCCTGCCACCGCAAAGCCTCCTAGAAACCTCGTCTACAAGCCTAACATAGTACACAGTAGCCTCTGGGCCTAGGCCCCCCACAAAGCCTAATCTTACAGCCAACGAAGAGCCACCAGCTAGGCTAGGAGAGACAAGTGCAACACTATATAGGCGTGGCGGGTGTATAAGCCAAAGACTATGCACTTGTTATAGCCTCTAATGAGCATAGCATCTTGTCTTTTCATAGCGGCATAGCCTCAAGTCCCCTCTTACGCGTCTCGGGTTACTCTCGTGTCCAGAGTTCCTTTACCACTTATAGCATTATGGAGGATATAGTAGTTAGCCTGAGGTGGTTTTGTGTGAACACTAGCCAGAATGAGGAGACAGTGGAGGAGTTGGCTAGACTTGCCTCTCTAGCTAGGAGGACAGCAGCATTCCTTGGAGCAGCTACTGGTGCTTACACATTCTTTGCATATGGGATGGGGATAATAGGGTCTGTCATCGTCTTAGCTGCTCTAGCAGCACTAGCTGGCGTCGAGTCCTCATGGGTTCCTGTTGTGGGAGTTATTGTTGGAGCAGTCTTCTCCACACTAGCCGTAGTATTCGTTGCTGGTCCTGTATGGAGGTATCTTGCTTCTCAGGGATTCCAAGAATTTGATAGTGGTAGTAGCCGTACCTGGCTGTCATTTGGCGTGGGCTTCTCAGCAGTCTACGCTGTATCCCCAATTGCGCCTAGCTGGTATCCGGGAGTGGCCTGGTATCCTGGGCTAGCATTGTCGCTAGCCCTACTCTACATCGTTTTTAGGCGTGGCGGCGTAGAGGTGAAGCCCTTACTGCTTGCTGCTACACTGCTTGCAGCTACTTCACCCCTAGTACTCTGGGCTGAGGCTTCAAGTGCTGTTGGTAACGTGCTTGCTTCGGGGCTAGTACTGCTAGTATACCTTGCGGCTGGGACTTATGCAATGCGAGTAGCCGCTAAGAGGCTCCTAGGAGACTAGCTTCAAGGGTTTTAGCCATGGAGGAGCCGGGGGATTATAGAGACTTTGACAACATACTATTTAACCCCAAGAGGTTTATGGTTGCACTACTCCTATACCTTCACGGCCCCACAGTGATGGCTGACCTACAGAGAGCCACTGGGCTCACATGGGGTGATTTAGACAGCAATATTAGGAGGTTACGTGAGGCTGGGTATGTAGGTGTGCGAAAAGTCCTAGGCCGTGATAGGCCTAGGACACTAGTCTACTTGACCCCGCTGGGGAGGGAGAGGCTAGAAGAGCTAATGGAGCGCCTCGAGAGGGTTTTAGACAGGGCTAAAGGCCGAACTCGACAACTCTCCTCTTACGGTTAACCTCCTCTACAGCCTTTGCCACCTCTCTAACCTTCTCATGTGAGACAGCCTCTATGAGGTCTTCAAGCTCCCTAGAATCCTCTACGAGGATCCCCTTAAACGAGTCTTCTAGCCTAATGTGTAACGCTAGCTTCTCTGGTTCAACGCCCTTCTTTAGTTCTCTCCGTGGGAGCTTGACTAGTTCGACAACAACACTCCCAGCCTTAACTATGGGCCTCCTCTCCCAGTCCTTCATCTCCCCGAGGAGCCTAGAGAGCTTCTCAACAAGCTCCTCCACTGTATCCCCCAGAATAGTACTGGAGTGTTCTCCCCTAAGGGCTCTAATGCCCAGCCAGTAGTAGCACTCTAGCCCCTTCTCTCCTCCACGCTACTCTTGGCACTCCCTGCCAAGTATCCTTTCTATAAGCCCGCTACAAAGCCTAGCCTTCACCTTTGCCTCTCTAACCTCGTTCTCTGCCGCCTCAAGTAGCGCTTTCACAGCCTTGCAGAGTAGTTCTCGGACAGAGAGACCCGTACTAGACACTGCCGCCATAGCCTTACCCGGCTCCAGTCTCACGTCCTTAGACACGATGAATGGCAGTGTCTCGTCTAAGACTATTCTGCGCAGGTAGAACCCCTCACTATTCACTACCAGCCTATCACGAGTAGGAAGCTCTAGCACTACCTCATAGTCGCTCGGCGGGGGAGAAAGGCACAATACCAGTTCAACTCCACTCAGGTCCCTGCAAGGGCACCCAGCGCCCATAGAGACCACCAGTACATGATTTAAAAGTAAAGGTTTTAGCTTTCCAACCCTACAACCCTAGGGCAACCGTAGGGAGGCCACACATAGACATCAATTTAGGCCTTTTCTACTAGTACCCGGGGTGGACGTTTTGCGTTATGATGATACGAAGAGTATACACTCACACAAGTTCTACGATGAGGAGACGGGGACGTTTATACCTCCAATATACTTGGCAGTTGTGTATGAGCATCCTGACAAGCGTACTGGGAAGCCGCGAACAGTTGATCGTGGCACAGAGTTGAAGTATGGGAGAGAGGAGAACCCCACGGTCCGAGCTCTGGAGAGGGTTCTCGCTGCCCTTGAGGCGGGGGATGATGCTTTAGCATTCAATAGTGGTATGGCGGCACTGGCTGCAGCCATCCTAGCATTGACCCCTCCCGGCGCAGAAATAGTGGTTCCCATGGAGGCTTATGGTAAGACTCTTGCTCTTCTACGCGAGTTCTCAAGGAGGCTAAGGGCTAGGCTTAGGCTAGTATGGCCTTCAACAGACTCTATAATCAACGCTGTATCTAGGAGGACTAGCATAGTCCTAGTTGAGACCATGACTAATCCCACACTAAAAGTAATTGATGTAAGGAGGGTTGCTGAGTACTGTAGAGATAATGGAGCCATACTAGTTGTAGACAATACTTTTGCTACACCAGTACTCTACAACCCCCTCAAGGACTCTGCTAGCCTAGTAGTCCACAGTCTTACCAAGTACCTTGCAGGCCACAACGATGTCTTGGGAGGAGCGGTAATAGGGGATAGGGAAACCGTGCTCGGGATATGGGAGTGGAGGACACTGCTTGGAGGCATAATGCAGGCCTTTGAGGCTTATCTAGCCCTTAGAGGTGTGAAGACTCTGGTTTTGAGGGTCGAGAAGCAGTCGAGAACTGCGCTTGAGATAGCAGAATTTCTCCAGGATCATCCGAGGATAAGTGAGGTATACTATCCTGGGCTAGACACTAGCCCTTACAAGCCAGTAGCAGACAAGTTGTTCAAGAAGAAGCTCTACGGTGGTGTTGTCTCATTCAAGGTTAAGGGCGGGAGGGAGGAGGCACTAAGGCTCATGAGGAGACTCAACATCATAAAGCCAGCCCCCAGTCTTGGAGGAACAGAATCCCTCATAACTATGCCAGCAGCCACAGCGGCGTCGGCAATCCCTCCCGAGGACAGGAAGGCGCTAGGGATAGATGAGAGCCTCCTAAGACTCTCAATAGGGCTAGAAGACCCTGAGGACCTCATAGAGGACTTGTCCCGCGCCCTCCAATAAAGAGGGACGCTCTCTTTAAATACCCTGCAGAGAGTCTCTCGGATAGTACACAGCAAAGCGTACCCCTTATCCAGCCCCTCGGGGGTGGCCAGAGTCGACGCTTCAATACTCAAAGAGCTAAAGCCAAGGTCTACGC
>JALTZF010000107.1 GCA_027046265.1 Pyrodictiaceae archaeon | reverse complement strand
GCTAATACTAGTATTCTTTCCCTCTGCTGCCTCATTCTCTTCTTCCTCTAACTCTTCTGGCTCCGAAGCATATAGAAGTTTTAAGTCCTCTAATGTAAGTGGTTCGCCACGCTTCATTTTTTCTTCAACTTGCCTGCGTCTCTCTTCATATATTTGTCTAAGCTTCTGTTTTTCCCTACTTTCGCGCATAATACGGAGCTCTTCACTGAGCTGCCTTAATTTCTCAACACGCTCGTTTATTTCCTCACGAAGCCTATCTACTTTCTTAGAGATATCCTCTATCTTGCTGTTAAGCTCATCAATCTTAGGACTCAGTTCATTGAGTCTTGACTGTAACTCCTTTATGCGTTCATCAAGCCTGCTTATTTTTTCGCTCCTCTTTCTTATTTCCTCACCATAACTTTTTATTTGGAGCCTTAACCCCATAAGCTCTGCCCGCTTCTCAGATAGTTCTTGAAGAACTCGTCTAGCCTGCATTGTTCTCTCTAAAAGTTCTTCTAGTCGTGTAATCTCATCTATAATAGCCTTCTCCTGCTCTGGTGTTAGTATCTGTGTTTGTTGCTTCCACTCAAGCTCTTCTATCCTACGCCTTATCGCATTGATACTCCTCTGGGCTAAAGGCCTAAATTCGATTGCTATCCTTTTCTGCGACTCAAGCTGGCTCATGATATTTTGTAGCTTCTCAAATGTCTCACGTCGGAGCTGGCGGAGCCTTCTAACTTCCTTGACAAGCTTACGCCGTTGCTCCCTCACTTTTCTTAACTGCTCTCTAACAGCTCTGGCCTTCTCAATAAGGTCTCGTCGTTCCTGGCGCAACCTGCGTAGTTGCTCTATCATTTCAGCACGTTTCTCTTTAAGAGCCCTAATCTCCTCTCTAAGAGCTGTTATCTCCTCAATTATTGTGTGCTCCGATCTAGATTGGCTTGCTTGCAAGGACTCATCAACCCTTCTACACGTTATATACCTTGCCCCAAACACAGCATACACTCGTCATATTAAAGAGTGATAAGACTCCGCTTAACACACAGTCCCACCGCTCAGATAAAATACTGTCTACTCATCCATCACTATCTTCCTTCTTTATACGGTATAGAACTTTTCTCAAGAGGGTTGACCTACCATAAGTTAAAATCTCCAAGAGAATCGCCTCAACATCGTCTGGGCTTAAGGACTCAGAGAGGTCATGAAATCTGCCCGTGGAAAGCGCTATGTGTGTAGCAACAAGATGGTAGCAAGGCTCTAAATTTACTCCGCCAGTAACCCTTATCGTGAAATGTGGACAACTACAAAACATATAGGGTATTAGTATGTAGTCAGATTCTTTACCAAGAGCAACCCATAACTCTACAGGGAATCTCTGTACACGTACGAGACGTAACATGCCAACAAGCCATTGCTCATCGCCGCTAGCCACTTCCGCTCTTTCAACTATCCGCTTACGTAATATGCTCGCAAGAGCTCCTCTTCCGGTTGTTAGTCCTTCAATGCTGGGTTTATCCTTGTTCTCCGGCATTCAACCACCTTGGTCTCACCATCACTGTGGCCTACCACTATCTTGTCTGCATATCCTACAAATATGCCATGTCCAACCACGCCAGGTATGGATGACAATATGGATTCGAACCTTAGTATTTCATAGCGCCCCCATGGCCATACATCAATTACTATGCCTCCATTATCCGTTAATGCAGGTCCATCTCTACACCCACACTCATTGCGCACCTTGTACCTGACATTAAGCTTATTTAGAGTGGCTAAGACTGCGTCAAGACTCTCAGGAAGAACCTCAACTGGTACCGGTCTATTCTTGTCACCAATAAGTCTTGAGAGCTTGGATTCATCAACTACTATTACGACTCTCTTGCTATGATAAGCAAAAATTTTTTCTCTAGTCATTGCAGCGCCTCTTCCCTTAACAAGAATACACATATTAGCTTCAATACTTACCTCATCAGCACCATCAAAATAGACATCAAGTCCTTCTCGTGGAGGCATAGTGTTTGCTTCTAGTCCTAGGCTGCGAAGGTAGAGCAAAGTATCAATGCTTGACGCGTATAATCTTATTTTTGTCAACTTATCAGTTACATTGGGGTTTTCAAGGAGTTTTTTCAATACAAGCTTTACTGTTGACCCAGTGCCTACACCAACCCGTTTAGCGCCATGATCTAGAAACGTGGATATTATCTCTGCAGCCTTCTCTGCGGCTTTCTCCTTTGCCAAACTAGCACTCAACTACACGTCCCCGTAAATCATACCAGGTAGCCTCTAGTACTTCTACGCATCTCCACTCACCAGGGTTAGCATCTTTTTCGGGGAGTATTACAGGTATGTAATTGAACATCTTGGCGTCTAGGCCGCCACGTTCGCCTTTAGACACAACAAGGACACGTGCCTTACTGCCAACATACCTGTTATGTTCTTCGTAACCTATCTTCTCTATCACAGACATGAGCTTCTTACTCCTTTCCTTCTTTACTGGGTCGGGGACTTGTTCTAAGCCAGCAGCCACAGTACGGGGTCGTGGCGTGTATTGGGCGAGGTGTACGCGTTCGAAACGTAATTCCTCTACGAGCCTTACGGTATTCTCGAATGCTTCTTCGTCTTCGCCCGGATAGCCTACTATGATGTCTGTGGCTATCATTGCTCCGGGAATTTTTCCTCTTATTTCTTTGACTATTGACCTATACTCGTCAACAGTATAGTTGCGCTTCATGAGCTTTAATACGTGATCGTCGCCACTCTGAACAGGTAGGTGAAAGAACTTGAAGATCTTAGGGCTCTTTGCGACCTCCAAGAGCTCGTCGAGAATATGTGTTACCTGGTCTGGCCCCATCATGCCAATTCGAATCATGAAATCCCCATCTATGTATGATAACTCTTCTAGTAGTCTAGGAAGCACGCGTTGACCGTAAATGTCAATGCCATAGACAGCTACATCCTGCCCCGTAAGTCTCACTTCTTTGACACCACGCCGAACAAGTCTCTCTACAAGCTCAACTACCTGCTCTATAGGTCTACTATACACTCTCCGCCTAGCTATTTTCGTTAGACAGAACCCACAATCGCCCAAGCAGCCGTCTGCTATAGCTACTTCTGCTATGAATCCCTTCTGGATAACATTTACATCGGGGACATAGAGTGTCTTTGGTTTTTCGGGAAACTCAAGGAGATCTCTTCTATGTTTAAGCGCCTCATCTACACGGTGTACATTAGCTGTAGATACCACTATGGCTTCTGGAGCTAAGCGCTTTACAGCGAAGGGCTGAGCTGTAGCCATACAACCCGCCACGACTAATGTTTTACCTGTCTTCCTTGTGTATTCGTATAGGGCTCTTATACGCTTCCTCATACGTTCCTCTGTCTCAAGCCTCACAGTGCAAGTGTTTATTATGACTACATCAGCGTTATCAATACTTTTAACTCTCTTGTATCCACCACGGTATAACGCACTCATCATTATCCCAGTGTCTGCCCAATTGAGTGCACATCCGTAGGTTTCCACATAGACTTTAGGCATTGCAGACACCACTGCCCCTTAATTCTCCTTGGAAATTCTCCTTGAACTATACCCGGCTAGTCCCTCTCCTCTTATCTATCCAGTCTACTACATCTATAACACATGTTTATATCCACAACCACTATCGCATGGGAGGAGTGACGGCATACTTATAAGTATAGGTCGTGCATGTGTGCACCCAGTACTGGTGTATGCGCATGACGTACGAGACTTATAGTGGTGAAGAAGACTTTTACACATGGTCATTCAACTACATTGAAGAATTACGCAAGAAAGGAATAGTACTATACATTACGAGCTATGAGGACTATAAAAGGGTTCTAGAGAAAGCTAGAGTGGTCGTAGCAGTATTCACTACACCAACATGCTCGGCATGCATGATATATAAGCCGATATTTTACAGTGTTGCCGAGAAGATGAAGAGTGACGACACAGTATTCATTGAAGTTGACGCTTACTATGCACCAGAGGCAGCCTATGAAGTCGGCGTCATGGCTACACCTACAACAGTGATATACATTGATGGAGAGCCAGTTGATGGCATCGTAGGGATTATAGATGAGGAAAGCCTCATGGAGCTCATTGAGAACGCGAAGAGGAGAATAAAGTAGATGCTAAGTCCTAGGATTTGGACTCTACAACTATAACATCGTATTCTCCTAGAACACCAATATCTACCTTGAATACACCACTCTCGAGTTTAGCCTCAAACCTAGCTCCTTTCAATACAGAGTACGCCACAACATTATCTGTGCCATCAAGCATCGAAGCCTCTACTTCTACTGTGACACTAGGTATTGGTATAATCTCTCTCACTGGATGCATTGGCAAGAAAGTACTATAGCCTGGTATGGGTTGTCGTGCACCAGTAAAGCCTGCCGAGAGTATCCTCTGATTAGTAGTGTAATTGAGCAAATGCACAATTATGCGTCCCTGCTGACGCCAAGCCTCACTAATTACTGTACTAGGTGCATTAACATTTATAGGTGGTCTACCCGCAACATACTCCACAGCGTTAAGTATAAGGCTATGAATTGCTGGGTCTCCTCCTAGCCAGTAGTTTGCACCTATTCTCCATGGAAAGTAGACTGTAGAAGACCCCACAACGGCACCTGCGAGTTCACCTACATACCCTAGTGGCGGAGCTGACCTTCCAAGAGTATATTCTTGACCGTATCTATACCCTGGAAACGCTACTTGTAAAGGAGCAGTAAACCCTTTAGCAGGCCGTACTGGCACGATGTTCCCAAGCATGTGCGATTCAAGTAAGTTCCGTCGTGGCTCACCAACAAGAACTGGGCTCTTGATGCCCTCAACAAGCTTATGACTAGTTGTCTTTACAAGATAGAACCAATCCCCTGTAATGGGCTCGCCTAAGAGCTCGACACCCAGTAGATCAGTAGCTAAGAAGCCTCCTGCAGGCATACAGTGGCCGTCGTAGAAGCTTGTCTGGTACGAGGCTACTATACCACCATCATTGTTAACCTTTGTTTGCAGACCTCTCAAGACTTCATTAGACATACATGCTAAATCAGCTAATATCAACACTTTATACTCCTCATAAAACCGCGCTATGTCCTTGTCAATCACGTACTCAACAGGATAGTGTGCATGACTCAATGCATAGTAGAAGCCGCGTGTCTCATCAACATAGAGGTACGGCTTAAGCCTGCCATAGTGATCCCGCACAGTGTTAGAGACAACTATACCTGCAAACCTTACTGGCTGTGCCCCAGACATGTACTCTTCTAGCTTCTCATGCTCCTTAAACACTTCTGAAATACTATCAATTAATTCCTCGTCTATGGAGTCCAGTGTGCTAGAGAAAATTAAGAGCCAGGGATCGCCACCAGCCATCATTGTTTCGCGGAGACCCTGCTTAATGGTAGGTATTGGGGCTGGCCGAGGGGGCTTCAATGAGTGGAATATGTTCCTTGAAGCAAATACTTTGCCTTTAAAACCCAGCATGGCTCTTGTTAATTTAACCATTTCAGCGATAAATCCAGGAGGCTCAAAGTCAGATTCACTGCACTCAGCAAACACCGCATCTAGACTGTCTCGCGCTAGCTCTACAACACGGTTTGCTCTGCCAGCCCATCCTCCAGGATGGCTATTATACATGAACAGTATGTCTCTATTCTTTTTCTTAGCTACTCTATGTAACTCCTCTATTGTCTCAACGACTATACGGTACCGCCAGTCCCAAAGTGTTCTCCAGACACTATTGTTCCAGTCTGGGTCAGTAGCCATCTCGTAGCCATGTTCTCTCCTAAACCTTTCCCTACACCATTTACAGTAGCATGCACGCTCTGGATCTGGCTGATAACGCAAGCTGTCAAGCAGAATACCGTCAGCACCTATATTAACAGCCTCCTCTACTTCAGAAACCATGTGCCTCCTATACGGACTATTCAGGCATAGCTGAGACCATTCCGGATCCCACGAGCCTGTAGCCGGGGCATGCTCGAGTAGTATCGGCTCGCCTCTATGGTTTACTTGTGCCCAGTCTGTGTGCTCCAGGTATACAAGTTTATTCGCTGTATGCGCAACCATGGCTACTACTCTAATCCCATTCTCATGAGCATACTCCACTAGGCGGCGCACGAAGTCTTCTCTTAAGCCTGGACGTGTCTTTCCAACTGTGCTTCCATGATAGTAGGTGTATCCAAATGCGTCACGGAAGAAGACAACAAGTGTATTTACGTTCATCTTCTTAGCAAGCTCAATCAACTTCCTACTAGTAATATTTGGCACTCTTAATCCGAACTTGTCCTCGAAATTAAACTGGAGTACACGTAGAGGCCTACTCCACCACTTACCCATGAATACTAGACCTCCAGACTGGCTTCAAACCCACACACTACTCTAAGGATGTTTTACTAAAACACGGCCTCCCCATCTTGTTTAAACACATGAAGCTTATCTAAGTCAAGGTAAACCTCTACTTCTTGACCAACCTTATAGGCATAATTGCCACTTGTTTTTGCAATTATAATTTTTCCACCAGTATCAATGTGGAGAACATTATCAGATCCAAGTCTTTCAACGAAGTCTATCCTACCTCTAATGGCTGCTAGAGTAGTGTGTTTACGTGGTTCAAGGTAAATGTGTTCTGGTCTTATACCAAGTATAACTTTCTCGTTTCTGAGCGGACGAAGTAGCTCCTTATACTTCTCGGGGAGCCTTATAGTGAATGTTTCTGTTTCAGCTACATAGCCTTTATCGGTTTCAACTATTCTTGCATCAATAAAGTTCATCTGGGGGCTACCAATAAACCCTGCAACGAACAAGTTGGCAGGCTTATTGTACACCTCTTCTGGCGTGCCAACCTGCATTATCTTGCCAGCATTCATTACCGCTATGCGATCACCCATAGTCATTGCCTCGACTTGATCGTGTGTGACGTATATTGTTGTAACACCTATGCGTTGTTGCAGTTTCTTTAGTTCACTTCTCATCTTCACGCGTAATAGTGCATCAAGATTGCTTAGAGGTTCGTCCATCAGTAGGACATCAGGCTCAACAACAATTGCACGGGCAACAGCTACACGTTGCCTCTGACCGCCGCTAAGCTGAGCAGGATATCTATCGAGGAGATCCTCTATTTGCAGGAGCTCGGCGGCCCAACGGACTCTGTTCTTTATCTCTTCGGGAGGATACTTCTTTATCTTGAGGGGAAAAGCTATGTTATCAAAGACTTTCATGTGAGGCCAGACGGCATAGCTTTGGAATACCATTGATATATTCCGTTCTCTTGGCGGCAACCTTGTCACATCACGTTCTCCAAAGAGTATCCTGCCTTTATCAGGTTTTTCAAGTCCTGCGATGATCCTTAGTGTTGTCGTCTTGCCACATCCACTAGGGCCTAGTAAGACTATGAACTCTCCATCTTCAACGTCTAGATATAAGTCGTCTACTGCTACAACTCTACCAAACCTCTTAGTGATACCTATCAAGTGTACATCAACCATGGAGTATCACCTTAGAGTTATGCCCCACATAGCAATCAGATACCTCCTCGCGACGAACACGAATATCATAGCTGGGATAACCATTAGGAATGCTGCGGCAAACTTTATGAAGTCTGGGGCAGCCATAGCTGATACTAGTATAAATGCTGGCAGTGTTCTGTTTAGTGTTGTCAGTAGAGATGCTATGAACACGTCATTCCACGACATTATGAACGTGAATATGGCCGCTGCCGCAAGGCCTGGAAGGGCTAGAGGTAGAGTTACACGCAAGAAGGCGCCCATACGTGATAGCCCGAATATCATTGCAGCTTCTTCAAGTTCGTCGGGTACGCCAGCAAATATGCTTGACGTGATTATCACGACAAAGGGAAGAGCCATAGCTGTATGAGCTAGTGCGACACCTAGAGGAGTATCGTACAAGCCCATCCTTATATACAGAGTGACTAGGGGGACTGCAATTACTATTATTGGGAACATTCTTAAGCCTATCATGAGAAGCTTCAGGCTATCCTTACCCGGAAATACATACTTAGCGAATGCATAGCCTGCAGGCAACCCTATAGCAAAACTTATAGCTATAGTTAGCAGTGCAACAATAACGCTGTTTAACATTGCATCCCTGGCACCTAAGACGAGGAGATCATTAACATGCTCGAGCGTATACTTTAACGGTATTATTTTCTTTACATCATAATAATCACTTGGTGCAGCAAAAGCATAGAGTATTGAGACAATTATTGGCACAAGTATCCACGCCATTACCAGGGAAGCTATGGCTGCTATGAAGATGCCGCGAAAGCTGTACTTTAGTGGGTTTCCCATGACCCCTGCCATGTATGTCTCCCTCGCACATTATTGTTCTAAGTATTTTGCTTTGAAGAATTTAATGTAGATAGCGCCTAGTATGGCTGATATAGATGCGATAATTAGAGCGTAAAGTGCAGCTACACCGCTATGATGTAGTGATACCTGCTCATAGTATGCCTCGCCAGCAAGCACTGGTACATCACGCCCAGCTAGCACCCATACAACACCGAATATCTGGAGTGCAAATAGTGTCCTTATGAGTAGTGCTGCTTGTATACTGGGCAGTATGAGGGGAAACACAATGTGGCGTAGCCTCTGAAGGGTGGAAGCACCAAAGACTTCTGCAGCCTCAATGTACTCTTGGCTAACCATTTGTAGGCCAGCAAACAATATAACGAATACTATGGCTGTGCTTCTCCAAAGCTCAGCAAGGACTATGGCGAGTATCTCCATATTCCTGTACTCCCAACCGAAGAACTGTATTGGCTCACTTATGATGCCTAAGTTTATGAGGAGCTTATTCAGGAAGCCGTTTCCTGTAAGCATGGTGTACCAAATAAGTCCCGCTGCCACGTCACTAATAGTCAATGGGAGTACTGCGACGTATATGGCTACTCCACGTCCCTTAAACCGGAAACTCGTAAAGAAAAAGGCGAGAAGCAATGCTATTAAGAGCTGTGTTGGAACTATTATCCCTGTTAAGATCAATGTATATTTTAATGCATCCCAGAAGTATGAAAGTTCACTGTTAAGCAAGTAGTCCAAGTTTGCAGTTGTGAACCTACCTTGCTCATCGAAGAATGCTAGTTTCACACCTTGCACAAGAGGGTAACCAATGAATAAAATCATATAGACAAGGGTTGGGGCCAAGAGTATATATGGAACATACTTGCCAAGCTTATCTATGAAGTTGTAATAACTGGAGTGTATGGCGCTCAAAAAACCTTTTTGAGAGCCCACATTATCCACCACTATGCTGAGTTTTGGCGTTGTATAGCTAACTGTTTTTCTCCTTACCTAGGCGTCAGGAGGTGGAAGCGGTGCGCCAGTCTCCTCGAATAGTTGGAGTAGTCTCTTCTTGAGCTCCTTTGTCACCGCTGCGGGATCCTTGCCTTCTAGTACTATGCTCTTGAAGGCATTTAGGTAGATCTCCTTGAACTCGCCACCCTTACCTCCAAGGCTTGGGATCATAGCTACTATGGAGTCGCCAGTGTTTAACTGTGCATTAACACCCTTGGCTAGGATCTTCAGTGGACCCTCTGGCAGCGCTCCAGAAGCCTCTTGTACTGCTGGGAAGAACCCTACCTCTTGTAGTATCTTGACTTGCACCTCTGGTCTTGTCAAGTACTCTACTAGTTTCCATGCCTCGTCCTGGTGTGGCGCATTCTTAGGTATCGCAAGGCCCACGAGGACAAGGATGTAGCCGCGTCCCTGTGGGCCACGCGGTACCGGCACTACGACGAACTGGTCGGGCTTAGTTACTATTGCATCTTTAATTCTTGCAGTGTGATCCCAAGCTATCCAGACTTCTTCTCTTAGCAGTGGATCAGCCATAGCATCCCATGTAGTGCTAGCTGGGTTAACATACTTCCACAACTCCTTAAGGTAGTTCCACATCTCTATTGCTTGTGGGCTATCAAAGTTCTTTACTTGCGCACCTGTAAACGATGGATACAAGTAGCCGTGTAGTAATCTGACAAACAAGCCGTTGGGGCCGGCGGGGAAGCCCAGTAGCTTCCTTCCGGTCTTCTCGTAGAGGTTCTTCGCCCATGCCAGAAGGGCGTCATATGTCCACTTCTCTGTGCCTTTTACTACGTCGTCAACTGTCAAGCCTTCGGGTAGGTAGTCGAAGGCTTTCTTATTTACAACCATGACGTATGTTGCTGTGAGCCAGGGCACATAGGCTTTGATGCCATGTATGCGGCTATACTCCTCTAGCACCTTGGGGAATGTCCTGCCGCTCAGAGCAGGGAACTTACTTAGATCCTCTAGCCAGCCCTTACTCGCAAAGTAGTCAAGTCCTCCATGCAGCTCGGTGATGAGGTCTATTGTCACCTTGCCGGCCTTCTCTTCGCTCTCGAGCTTCAAAGCCAAGTCACTGTATGACATTCCAACAAACTCTACATCTATGCCAGTCTCTTCCTTGAATGGCTTGAGGAGCTTATCCTTAACGAACGCTTGCTCCTTAGGTGGTACGAGCTGTGTTGATGCCCAGACTAGTTTTACTTTGGTTGTGGGTGGTGTAGTTGCAGCTGGTGAAGTTGGCGTTGTTTGCACGGGTGCTGATTCTGGCGTTGTCTCAGTCTTCTCTTCCTTGCCTGTGTACAAGAATACTACCGCGCCAACTATAATTAAGATGATTACTATGGCTGCTATTGCAATAGTCCTGCTCTCAGCCATAATGTTCACCCTTCATCTTTCTAAAACACATGTTAATCCTAAAAATAGTTTACCAAAATAAACATGTAGAATAATGT
>JALTZF010000106.1 GCA_027046265.1 Pyrodictiaceae archaeon | reverse complement strand
CCTCTTCTTCTCTACAGCCTCTACAATACTGAGGCTCTCAGCCTTGGATACTAGCTTCTCGATACTCTTCCTAGCATCCTCCGCATAGCTAATGGCTTCTTCTAGGCTTGTGGAAGCTGCTAAGTCGCCTACGAGTGCACCCACAACCTCCTCTCTCACATTGCTAGGCAGCTTATCAACTAAGTCTAAGAGCCTAGTATAGAGCATTAATAGTGCACGAAGCCTTTCTTCGAGTCTTACAAGACTCTCACCAGCAATACTCCACGCAAGTGATAGTACTGGAGACCCCTTGTACAATGATAGGGTAGTAATGGCGTGGCGTAACTCGCTGAATAGTCCCTTATCGGGCAGCTCTTCAAGCATGGATGCTACGCTGTCAAGTATCTTTATGAGCCTCTCCTGCGCTGAGCCCCATGTCTCAGACTCGGCTGGTTTGTTGAGGCCAAGCAGGCTGTCAAGTATTTTTGATCCTGTTGAAGCACTACAGTTGCTCAGTGAACCCGCTAGACTAGCCATTGGCGAGCTTGCAAGCGCGCGAACGGTCTCTGCAAGCTCCCTAAGTGCCCTTTCTGGGATGTCTGCGGCATGTGCTGATCCAGCTATACGCGTGATCTTGTTCACGACGTGTGCAACGTTCCTATACTCGCTTGCTGTCTTCTCGATCTCTTCTGCTAGACCCTCAGCACCCTTTTCTTTAACCATTACTGCTAAGTGGGTTATGAGGCTGTCTGGGAGCCTCTCTTCGAGCCTTACAAGCTTCTCTCGGATCCTCTCTAGTAGCCCCTGCCTCCTTGAAGCCAGCGCTTCTAGTACGAGGCTCTTGAGAAGTTCTACGTAGATACTCACTGTTCTCCTATCACTCGGGCCGAGAGCCTCTATGGAGCAGTTCTGAAGCCCTATAGCCTGGTTGAATAGTAGTGAGTACACAAACATGCTCAGTCTAGCACCAGCTCTAGCAACAGTAGCACCTAGATCCTCGAGAACTGAGACGACAGCATTCCCCACTGGCTCAGCATTGTTCCGGGCATCCAACACGACAACAACAACGTTACCAGTGCCAACATGTTCGCATGCAAGGTATGGAACCAGTTTCTCTAGCACCGAGAGAGGCGCAACGTATACGCGTACGCCACGCTTCTCTTCAAGAGCCTTAAGCCCTACAGCTTCACTCACCTTTCTCCAGTACTCAGTAAGCTCCTCTGGTGCTAGCTCCTCAACAGTCTTAATCACAGTATCAACTGTACTCTTCTTTGCACAGCCTACAATGGGGCTACTCCCAGCCACAGGGTATATCCTTGCTATAGCACTAGGCCGAAGGTACACCACAGGCTCTAGGAGTCTTACAGGCTCCGGAGCAATTATGTCTGGGTTAATGCTCTCTATGACCCTAACAACACCTGGCTCACCATTGTAAATCTCGCGGGCCAAGTCAGCAGCAACACTCAGAGCTTCACGCATAAACTGTGGGTCATAGGGCAAGTACTCCTCGTAGGATAAGGCCTGGAAAACGTGTTCAAGAAGCGACAAAGCGTGCTCCAGGTCGTGCTCACTAAAGTCCCGTATCTTAGCTGTCTTCTCAGCCCAGGCAGCCACCTCGTCGAGGAAGTCGCGCAGCTTCACACCGAGCCGCGTAGAGCCCACTATGGGGCCCACAGCATAGGCGTCTACGCCAGCCACCCTAGACACAATACTACGCGGCACAGGACCCACAAGCACAGCAAGCACAGGAACTAGCCCAGGCTGGTCAACAAACCTGCGTAGCTCACGGTAGCCCTGCCTATCAAAGAGTGGGACACCATCAACAATCTCACGCGTGAGAGCCTCATTGCTTGTTAGCAGAGAGTCTACATGGTCTGAACCCCTCTCAAGAGCTTTGAGCAGCTCTGGGATAACCGTGTCGAGAAGGAAGCGGGCCCAAGCAACACGGCCCTTCGAAGCCCACCAAACCATGTTCGCTAGAAGCCCCAAGAACTCGCTAGAGCCTACAAGACTTGCCATCTCCTCTTCAATAATCTTCTTCGGGAGCAGGGGAATAGTATAGATCCTACTCCTCCACGCCACAGGCCCAAAGACGGCTTCTTTAAGTGTTGAAGACGGGCCAAGAGCCAGGACAACATAGACCCTAGTAGACCGATTACGGATAGCCTCAGCAAGACCTCTCAAAGGACTAGTCTCATACTCTACAACACCACGGAAAATATCATAGCTCTCCTCAACCTCGTCAACAAGGAGGACAAAAAGGCCCTCCCTGGCCCCGAGAACCTCCGATACATACTCCTCGACAACACGTGGCAAGTCAGACTCGTGAATACTACCATAACGCTCAAGGATAAAGTTCGCCAGAGAAGAGAACTCAACCCGTGCAGCCCCCACGCCAAGCCTCTCCCGGCAAAACCATTCCAAGTGCCTCAGGAGAGCAGTCTTACCACTCCCATAAGGAGCCACTACCACTGGCATCCAGTACTCCCTAGAAGAACCCCTAACATAGGACTCTACTAGGCCCTCAACACTACGCCTAACATCCTCATGCTCTCTACTATAGTCACACCAGCCAGAACCAAAGCACCGCACTGAACCCAAACAGGACCCCGGAACAGAGTACTTCTAATAGAGCATTAACAGCTCGTTTAAGCCCTAGGACACCTGCCACGTCAAAAAGAAAATAAAAATATTAAACAAGCAACTCTTTAACCCTCAAAAAGAGTTAGTATAAATGGTGTAGAACAACATGATACTCCTAAAGAAAAGAAGAAAACTACCCCTCAGAGCAGAAGACATAATGACACAGCCACCAATAACAGCAAAGCTCAATACAAAACTAGTCGAAGCAGCAAAAATAATGATAGAAAATCGCATAGGGAGTTTACTCGTAGTAGACGAAGAAGGCAAGCTAAGGGGAATAATAACAGAAAGAGACATAGTATTTGCAGCCTCACAGGGATGGGACCCTACACAACGAGAAGTATGGGAGGTAATGAGCGAGAACCCAATAACAGTCACACCAGACACGGACATAGTAGAAGTAATAGAGAAAATGCGGACAATGGACGTAAGACACATGCCAGTAGTAGACCAGGAAGGTAAACCAGTAGGAGTAATAGCCTCAAGAGATGTACTAGACACTGTATTAACGTTAACAGAGCTATTGCTAGTACGAAGAGAATAAAAGAACAAGAAGGACAACACAGCAAAACAGAGTGATGACCCCGCGCCTCCAGAGCATCAAAAGCAATGAAGAAGGTCTTGAGTGCTGACTTTTCCTCTTAGAAAACCTTGAGCATACCGAGATCAGTAAAGAGAAAAGTATTGGAATTCTTATGAGTGAAGGGTACATGTAATGCCCAGTATAAGAGATTAATATACGTGTATGAATTACTTGAGAGTGTTTCAGGGAGAAAATTCGCCATTAAAGACGGGTCATGATAATATACGGCCCGAGCATCTGGAAATAGTCTCAGGAACTTGTTAGGCGTATTAGGCATTGATAAATGTTTGTGGAAGCTTGTGGTCTAGCCTGGAAATTAGTGGCAAGGGATCATTTTGGTGTTTTAATTATAATATGGTTTTTATTTTGTTTACTTGTTGTTGTGTTGTTTTCGGGTTGCTGGTGGGTTGGCTAGGAGTGGGCTTGTTGGTGTTGTTTGTGCTGGTTTGCCCGCTTTTGCTTACTTCTATTCTATTGGTACTGTTGGGTTTTGGCTTCCCTTGTTTGCGCAGGAGCTTGGTATGAGTTATACGTTTGTGCAGCTTTTGGCTACTGTTTATTTCCTCTTTATTACTCCTAGCACGTTTTTTGCTGGTGTTGTTGCTGATGTTACTGGTAGGCCTGACTTGGTTCTTGGTGTTGGCATGGTTGTTAATGGTGTTGCTACGTTTTTGATGCCTCATGTTGGCAGCGGTTATTGGCTCTTGGTTCTCAGGGCTTTGCAGGGTCTTAGTCTTGCTACTAGTGTTCCTATTGCGCTTGGTAATCTCTCGTTTGTTTTAGGTGTTGTTAGGGGTGTTGCTGCTACGCTCTTGTTTTCCGCTCTTGGGATGGTTTCTGGCTCTGTTACTGGTGGCTTGTTGTTGGAGTATGCTGGGTTTACGCCTATATTCTATGCTTCTTCTGTTGTGAGTTTGTTGGCTGGTGTTCTTGCGTTTGTTTGGAGGCCGCGTGCTGAGCTTCGCCGGGCTGACGTTGTTGGTGTTCTTAGGCGTTTGCCTGCTGGTGTTCTTGTTGTTGTTTTGGCTCTTGTTTTGAGGAACTTTTTTGCTAGTGGTGTTTTTGCTGTGATGTCTATACTGTTTAGGTCTGTTAAGGGGTTGTCTCCGGTTGAGACTGGGCTTGCGCTGGCTGTTAATCCTGGCTTTCAGGCTATTATGAGTATGGTTCTTGGCTCTGTTGTGGCTGGTAGGGAGGTCTACTTTTATTCTCTTGGGCTTGCTGCGACTGGGCTTGTCTTTCAAGCCTACTTGCATGCTTCTGGCCTCTATGGTATTCTTGTTGCGCAAGCTATGCTTGGCGTGTTCTACTCTATGGTTATGGTGTCGGGTAACACGTACATATTGAGGAGAACTCCTCCCTCTATAAGGTATACTGCTTCTAGCCTGTATGGCCTCGCATTTAATCTTGGCTGGGTTCTTGGGACGCCAGTCGCGGGAGTCGTCATGGACAAGTATTCCCTGGAGGCGTGGGTTGCGATAGCCTCTCTGGGCTGCTTTGCTTCTGGGGCTTTGGCCTTGGCTGCTAAGAGGTTTGACGAGGATTAGGTGCTTGGGGTACTGCTAATGTATTGTTCTCAGTGCATGCCTTATGAGTGGGTCTGCTAGTGTGTACTCGTTGCCTTTCTTCTCTATGAAGCTGTAGTCTTGTAGTTCGTGGAGGTAGCGTGTGTACTGGGATTTGTTTAGTGTTCTCCCAATCTTTGTCTCGAGGCATTTTTTGAGTTCAGTCCAGGTCATGGTTTGGAGTGATAGGCAGCCTAGTATTGCTAGGTAGCGTGTTCTTGCTGGGCCTCGGTTGGAGAGGAACTTCTCTAGCTCACTCTTCACTATGGTGGCTCCCTCTTCGAGTGTTTTGCGCAGCGCTTCTCCATGTTTTTTCGTGGTGTAGGAGTAGTAGCCGTAGGCGGTGAGCCAGCCTGGTATGCCGTCTAGCTGGCTTACAGCTTCTTCCACGTATACTCTTGGCCACGCTATTCCTAGCTCGGCAAAGCCCTTTTCCAGGAAGTCTACTGCTTTTTCGTGGGGTAAACGCTCCATAGTTATTTCCAGGTAAGGCCTACCGTATAGTGGTGAGCTTGGCTTCTTCCTGCCAAGAAGTCTGTCGAGTAGCCCTATTTCTGACCCTGCAAGAACTAGCTTTATTGACTCTCTATAGTCGTATATATGGGCTAGTAGTCTAGCAAAGCCTGGGAGTAGTGTGAACTCTTGTGCTTCATCAAATACGAGCACTATCTTCTCGCCAAGCCTCTCCGCGGCCCTGTCAAGCGCATCAATAATCCTCGCCACAGTCTGAGGGCTTCTCTGTGTAATCCTTATACTAAGACCTGCAATGCTTACTCCCTCTATCCTAGAGAGCACTTCTGCAAGGCGTGCCCCAAGACTCTTGGCTCTCGTGAGGAGACTTGCAAGACTATTTTCGAGCACGTCGAACACAGTGTCACTGCTTAGTACAGGCATGGACCTGGCGTCAAGTATAACATAGAGGCGCACTTTATACTTGTTTAGTCCCACGCGTATCAGTGAAGACTTCCCTATCCTCCTCACACCCTTCACTACAATCATGCGAGTAATCTCGTCTAGGAGCCCCTTACCGAGAAGCCCTAATTGCTCTCCATAGTTATAGAATTCTTCAGGCTTCTCTTTTACTCCAAGCCTAAAAAGCAGGTTACACCCCCCGTAACCAGGTTACACCCCCTAGAACCCTAATATGCATAAACCTCGGCTACACACTAACACTGTTCTGGGCAAGCATGGAGTGCTTTGTAGGAACGAGTGGATGGGTATACGACTGGAACCCCGATGGCTTAAGGTGGTATGTTTCCAATAGTGGTCTCAATGCTGTTGAGCTTAATGCTTCATTCTACAGGCTGCCATACGAGAACATGGTCTCTTCCTGGCGCAGGGTAGGGGCTAGACTGCGTTGGAGCGTGAAGATACATCGCAGAATTACGCATGTCCATAGGCTCAATGAGAAGGCTTTAAGGTTCTGGAGGCTATTCTGGGAGCGCTTCAAGCCACTAGACGACATAGTTGACTTTTACTTACTCCAATTGCCCCCAAGCTATACTGCGTCGGCACAGAATATTGAGAAGCTGAGAAGGTTTGCTGAAGAGATAGGGCTGGGGGAGAGACTAGCAGTAGAGTATAGGCATGTTTCATGGTGGAGGGAGAGATTGGGGGAGCGTGTTGCTAGAGAGATTGGTGCAACAGTCGTCTCTGTTGACGCCCCAGAACCCATAGGATTGTGGTTATGGCGTAGCAGTAGGTCAGTATATTTAAGGATGCATGGTCGAACTATGTGGTATGCTCACGAGTACTCTTTCAGCGAACTAGCTGAGATTGCTAACCTCGTCTCTAGTCTTGGCGGTAAAAGAGTCTACGTGTTCTTCAATAACAATCACTGGATGCTGGAGAATGCTAAGGCTATGAAGAGGCTCCTAGAAGAGAGTATTTGCGCGAAAACGGCTCTTGGCAGCAAGGCTCATTAGCTGTCTACTCTAATTACTGGTGTGTGCTCAAAGTATCCCAGATCTATCCACGCACCTGGCTCAGCGTCAGCAACTATAACCCTTATACCTAAGGGCTTCCCCTTAATGCTTGCAGCCGCCACAGTCTCTTGTATGAGGGCTTTAGCTAGTTCTGGCGTCCAGTCCTTTTCTGATACTACTATCATGTCTAAGCCACTTATACAAGTATACATGAGGTGTGCGAGCTTGTAGAGAGTGAGTTTGCCTTCTGCGACACGTTGCTTTAACAAGTTGTCTTCTGCTACAGGAAGCATAACCTGGTTAAACCCTATACAGTCAAGGTCACTACATATATCATCTATTAACTCTTCAATCTCCATGATTAGCGGCGCTACGCCAAGCTCGTATATCCTCTTCCCAGAATATTCTTCTAGTATCCGTGCAACACTTTCTTCCATCCACGGGCTAAGCGAGAGGTCTAACCCCCTATACTCTATCCCAAGACCTTCAGCGATATTACTTAGCACATCTTCGAGTTCTATAGCGACATCATCAAGGTCGTCAAATCCAGCATATATGCTAGATCTATTCTCTAATAGTCTCGGATAGAGGAGAGATGCACTAAGCCCAGTGACAGAAGAGAGGCTAGCACCAGCAGGAAAGTATGGTGATTCTACAAAGCCAGGAATACTGACCGCGAACCTCGCAGCCATTAATGGATCAGCCTTAGCCACCTCGTAAAGAACCTTTACCGCGCTCTCACTCGTTACAGGCGTAGCTATGCTAGCAAATATTCTCGCACCAAGCCTTAATACATCCACTACAGACTCTGGAGAGGCTAGAGAAGCGTCTATACGTAAAAGACCATAGTAAACATCTTCGTCAAGGTCTGCCTTATGTATAGCTTCACCTAAGACTTTAGCAGCAGATCCACTATCAAGAGGCGTAGGAGGAAGAGTAACCCTTAACGTATTAGGCTTAATATCTAGCCTTTCCTCAAGAAATCTTGCAGCTTTCTTCACAAGCGTCGTCGCATGCGTCAAGCTACGCGCAATATTCTCTGGGTCATTCCAATCATCAACCACAGCGTGGACAACGAGAGCACGCACAGAAACAAGGTCAAAACGAGTAGCCACGGTACTTACACCATTTATCCATAATATTGTGGGTGCACAAATTAAAAAATATGGTAAGCATATTATTAGCCACATTTAGCGCACTCAAAGAATTAGAGAGCATGCACAAATAGTCTCTAGGGAAAAAGACTAAAACAATGCTCTAGTCTCCTGAGCACGTCCCCGCGGCGCTAACGGGTGATGCGGCTGCTGAGGAATGTACTCTACACCAGGCCTATTATATGGTGCCTGCGGGTAAAGTTCCATAAGCTCATAGACTTCCAGAGGCACATTAGTTGATACAGGCAATCCCATAGCCTTTGCGTCTTCAACAGTTATTGGGTGATCATGTGTCCACCTTCCCTCTGTAAGAGCCTTCGCAAGCTCCCTAGCTTTTTCATCCTCCATCTTATCTTTTAATAATTCGTATACAGTCTCCTGCATCTCCTTAATAGCTTTCTCGGCCACATCAGCCATTATGAGTATCGTGTCACTAGCTTTATCACCCTTGGTCTTTGCCACCTTAACAATACTCGGAGCTGGAACCATGGGTCCCTGCGGGCCAAGGGATAACTGCGGGTCTAGAGGGCCTAGCACAGCATTAGGATCCATTATTATCTCGTCAGCGGCCAAGGCTATAAGTGTACCACCACTCATAGCATAGTGGGGTACTATTACTATCTTCTTAGCAGGATGTTTTTTAAGTGCTCTAGCTATCTGTGCAGCAGCCAAGGCTAAGCCGCCGGGTGTATGAATTATTAGTGCGATAGGCTTGTCTGGCGGAGTACTACGTATTGCTCTTAGCACAGCCTCGGAGTCATCTATAGTTATAAATCTCTGAATAGGTATACCAAAGAAAGTCACCTTTTCTTCCCTATGTATCATTGTTACTACTCGCCAGCCATACTTCTCCTCCATTCTCCTAATCAGTGAGAGCCTAGCAGCTGTTAGTCTCCTCATGCTCAGCATAGGCTCCAGCATTGCGTAAAGTATGAGTAGCCAGAACATTAGCCAGATTATATCCCCAAAAGCCGGATAGTACGGCATTACCTTATTCACCTACTACATATGAAATACACTGTGAAGAGTAAAAATATTTATTACTACACACAAAGTTATGATCCACATCATCTGTGAATACATGCTTGTGTCGGTAAACCCCGCCATACATCATGGCTTGACTGCGCTCAGCTCCCGTAGGCTCTATACCTCTCCCCATCATACTATGCTACTCAGCCAATTAGAATAGGATCTAGGACTAGAAGAGCACTGTAAAACAATTAACGTTAGCTCTCACTTAGCTAGTCTAGGAGGGGAGAGAGATTAGTGCGCATACCATTATGGGTTGAAGTTGAGGGGCGTAGGGTCACGGTTTTTGGTGGCGGCAACGTTGGTACCCGTCGTGCCCTAATGTTCCGTGATGCAGGAGCTACTGTAAGAGTTGTAGGGCTCTATTTCTCTAAAGAGCTTAAGGAAAGAGCAAAATTTGACAATGGAATAATCCTCGTAGAAGCGGATGCAAGGAATAGGGATGTAGTGAGAGAAAATGTTGAGTGGGCAGACATTGTCGTGATAGCAACAAGCGATGACGAAGTAAACAAGACTGTATGGGAGACCGCGAAAGCATTAGGGAAATGGGTTAATGATGCTACTAATGCTATGCGAACAGACATAGTTGTACCCTACACATTAGAGATTCTTGATGGGGCAGTAAAGATAGCTGTAACTAGTGAAGGTAAAAGCGGTGTTGTGGCAAGACGCACAAGAGACATCATCAGAGAGTGTTTGAGAAGAAGAAATGACATAGCGATATTATACGAGGTCATGTGGAGAGTTAAGCCGGTACTCAAACAGCTCATACCTGATGGGCGGCAACGCTTCCCAGTATACTTTGAAGTGGAGAAAGTTGTCGCGGACAAAATAGGGGTCAGCGACGTAAACACGTTACTAGAGGAGGCTGCAAAGGTCATAGCTAGAGCAGTAGAAAGGAGTACAGGTAAGAAAGTAGCTATAAGCATCATTGTAGACATGTTGCATCGTGTAAGAGAACCTATAAAGCCTCTTGCAGAGCAGGGCGAGAGTGTGGTGTAATGACGGGCATAAATGTCATGGATCCTGTAGAGGCTTTCAAGAGGGCTCTCTGCCTTTACCTTAGAGACAGAGGAGAAATGTTGTTTAGCATGGTTGAATCGTCTGGCCAAGAAGTAGTGAGAGTTGCTTTACTAGCACTCTATAGGAGGCATGAACCCGAAGAGACTGGGTACCCTCGTTTTGAACATGTACTAGACGCCATTAGGGAATGCGGAGAAGAATGTGTGAAGAAGCTGGAAGAGATAGGGGTAAAAGGCTTTGAAAAAATAGACGATGAAAGCTATATAGTATTCAATGTTGATAAACTAAAAACACTTCAGTGTGGAGAGTATTTAGGCTAAACCTTAGACACCTTTCACAGTACCTAGAAGCCTACATACTTCTCCTTAGGAGCACCACAGACTGGGCACTTGTCTGGGGGCTCCTCTCCTATATAGGTGTGCCCGCATACTGGGCATATCCATATCTTTTTACCGTCTAGAGGCAGGTCTTGTCCCTTCTCAACATAGCTCTTAGCCTCACGGTACATCTGCGCATGGATCTTCTCTGCCTCAAGTGCATATCGGAAACTTACTTCAGCCTCTTTTTCGCCTTGGAACTTGGCTATTTCGAGGTAGACAGGATACATTTCCTTAACTTCGAACTCCTCGCCGCGTATGGCAAGCTCAAGGTTCTTAAGCGTGTTTCCTGGCCCGAACGGTGCGCCAGCTACAGCTTTTTCATCAACATTAAGGTCTCTGAGTGCTCTATAGTGGTTGCTTGCATGTACTTGCTCCGCATAGGCTATAGCCCTAAAGAGCCGCGCAACATTTTTGAAGCCTTCCTTTTCAGCTACGTCAGCAAAGTACAGGTATCTCATGTGCGCCATGGATTCGCCTGCAAAAGCTGAGACCAAAGCATCTTTTGTCATGG
>JALTZF010000105.1 GCA_027046265.1 Pyrodictiaceae archaeon | reverse complement strand
ATACAAATGTCTTGACGCGAATGTTTTACTTACAAGCTATGACTTTGACCTGATAAATTGATAACATTGGTTAAAATCTAAATGAACCATGACTATAGTGACTGTAGTAGAGGTTGTTAGCTAATGGGAACTCTTTTATGGTTCTTAGATAAAATAATAAAGTTCTACAAAGATCTTATGCAGCACGTTAAGATATTAAATGCGAAAGAAATAGCTAGAAGAATGTTTGTTACAAATAGCTTTGATGGACTCCTCTCCTCACTAGGTGTAATATTGGGTAACTACATTTATGGCACTGAAAACCCTGAGAACTATGTCGCAGGTGTTATTGGAGCATCATTTGCACTAGGCTTCTTTAGTGGAATAGTGGCAACATATCTCTCAGAAAGAGCAGAACGGCTACGAGAACTTAGGCAGACAGAGAGAGCAGTTATGCACCCACTTAGCGGCTCTATATACGAGAAAGCAGCTAAGACTGTCCCCCTATACGTTGCATTGTGGAGTGGTATGGGAGCCATATTCCTTCCTATAATAGGCTTGCTACCTTTCATACTGAGTATCCTGTTCTCATTGACTATACCAATAACTGTTCTTGTTTATTCTTCTGCTGCAATAATTCTCGCTGAACTCTTCCTTCTCGGAGCATATCTTGGAAAAATAAGCGGCGAGAACTCCTTACTCAGTGGGTTACAAATGACACTCATTGGGTTGGCTGCAGTAGTAGTATTCACTATAGTCAATATAATCACGTGATGAGGCCTCGGGACAGCAAAGAGATCATCATGTGCCACATTTATGTCTCAGCTCCGCCGGAAAACCTCAGCGGCCGCGTGGGTGTCTTAGTATGATTAACTGTGAGGTATTTATAGATAAATGCAGTAAGCGGGCTTGGTGCAAAAGGCTACTCGCATATGTGTTAGCTCTACAGGGTTATGAGGAGGCTCACGGGTTTCCTCACACTATAAGAGTTGCATGTAATGCCCTTTGGCTAGCCCAGGATGAGGCAGGTGTTGACATCGACGTTATTCTTGCCGCTTCGCTACTCCACGACATAGGAAGAGGGGTAGAAGGAGAGAGCAGTGTCCATCATGCACTGGCTTCAAAAGTTCTTGCTGAAATACTGCTAGATGGCACTGGGTTTCCTAGGGATAAGAAAGATCGTGTGCTACAATCCATAGAGGAGCATAGTTTCAGTCTTGGCAAAAAGCCTTCCACAAGAGAGTCATGTATAGTTAGTGACGCCGATAAACTTGACGCATTAGGTGCTATAGGCTTCTACAGAGCAGCTCTAGTCTCAGAGGATATGGGTAGACCGCCTCTAGGAATAGTGTCACATTACCATGAAAAGCTCTCATTATTACCTAAGCTTATGTGCACCAGTAAAGGAAAAGAAGAGGCTAAGAAGAGGCTTAGTGTACTAGGTAGAATTATTGAACTCTTCAAAGATGAGGTTCTCACATATGAGGATGCTATTGTAATAGCAACCAAGATAGCAGTCGAGGATTTTATACCAGAACACTATTAGGGCCTTTCTTCCCGGAGAGTAAGCATGCCTAGATCCCCCAAACTCTTAATACTAATCCTTGATGGTGCTGCAGACAGGCCTGTCAACGGTGTTACACCACTTTCAGAAGCTAACACTCCTGGACTCGATGAGCTAGCCCAGCGAGCTGTTTGTGGATTCCACTACCCCATAGCCCCAGGCGTAGCGCCAGAAAGTGATACAGCAACACTTGCACTACTAGGTTACCCACCTGACAAGTATTATACTGGTAGAGGGCCCCTTGAGGCGCTTGGAGTAGGGCTTAGACTCAGAGAGGGGCAAGAGGTTGCTTTTAGAGCTAACTTCGCAACTATAGACCCCGCTACACGCAGGATTATCGACAGAAGAGTGGGGAGAACCCTGCACAGTGAGGAGGCTAGAGAACTCGCAAAAGCTCTTGACGGAATTAAATTAGGCACACATGGATATGCCCGCGTAAAGGCCACTGTAGGCCATAGAGCGGTCGTTATCATTGGCAGCAAAGAGAGAAAGCTCTCGGCAAACGTCCAGAACATAGACCCCGCATATGTTAGGAAGGGTTTATTCTCTGAAGCAGTGGCAAACCCAGAGATGGTTTTGCCACGGTGCAAACCTCTAGACGATAGCGAAGAAGCACAAGAAACGTGTGCCCTCGTAGACGAGTTTATAGAAAAAACAATCGAGATCTTAGACAAGCACCCCATAAACCTCGAGAGAGAACAAAAGGGACTAATGAAGGCTAATGCTATCTTATTGAGAGATGCAGGCGACAAAATGCCAAGATTACCCCCCATAACCGAGCTTACTGGCTATACACGCGCAGCAGCAATAGCTGAGATGCCCGTAGAAATTGGCATAGCGTATGCAGCAGGCATGAAGCCCTACACAGTTAAACCACCCACTGGGAACCTAAGAGAAGACCTGCCATCAAGGCTAGACAGAACTATACAAGCTCTCAGCGAGAATGAGCTTATCTATGTACACTTAAAGGGGCCCGACGAACCAGGTCATGACGGTGACTTTGAGAGAAAGAAGAGAGCCATTGAGGAAATAGATAAGTACTATATACAACCACTCCTCAACAAAATAGATCTAATAGAGATAGCGATACTAGTTACATCAGATCATGCCACTCCATGGACTCTTAGAAGTCACAGCGGAGACAAAGTGCCCTGGATGCTCTCATATGCTAGACTAGAGAGCAGTATTGACAAGTTCTCAGAGATAACATGCGAGAGGACATGCAGGAAAACCCTGCAACACGGATGGCAACTCCTCTCATTTATAGTGAAAGAACTATTGTTCGAATGAAATAATTCACAAAACATAATAATACTTAAATTTAGATAGTATTTGCTTATTTTAATTTTTACTTAAGAGCTCAGCTAGGAAGGCCTACTTCATTGCGCTGAAGATGCTTGCGCTCATCTAGCTTCGGGCTCTTCATCGCTACATAGTACATAGCCATCTTGATCATTACTATTCACTAAGCCTACTCTTACCCAGCCCCGAGATTGTAAATAGATAAGACAGAATTACTATATTAATACCGAATTCGTAGAAATACAATACGGGAATCACGTGCTGACGTGGACCGGTGCTGAAAACAAAGAAGCTTCATGATGATGCCTTGGGCGCTACTGAGATTGCCAAGACTAAGGCCTCTAAATTTAATGGTAGTGTATAAGTCTAACAATTGCTATCACTCTAACACCATGCCGACTCTCGCACAATTCTCTAGCGCTTTCTTAGCCTCATATATATACTTGACCACCCGGACCACCTCCTGGTTTGATCTGCAACATACATCAATGAGAGAGCTGAAAGCTTCGTATCTCAGTCTATCAATGCTTGGCTTTAAGGGTCTTAACGCTAGTAAACATCTACCTAGAGCAAACACTGCCCAGGCACCAGATTCGTGAAGCACACACTCCGCAGACTCGCCACAAAGTTTTGTACTTACCTCTTTTAGACAGGCATAGTACTTCTCAGGCTCTGACGACACTAGCTTCATTCTTATACAGAAACATTCAGTTGAAGTAGACTCCAAACTCTACACCCACAACCCTATCCTTGTTCTTGTATGATAAAATGGAGTTGATTTAGTTTTTGTAAATAGGCTCTAACCCCTTTAGCCCACTAGGATGTTGATTGGGAGCATAACATTATAGTGGGAGGGCCATCCTTACTACTATGGGGTTTTGCTTCAGAAAACTATGGGAGTTCTGCTATGAATCCAGATAGAAGCCATACACTATCTAGAGAGAGCCACTACAAGGTTATCCTAGAAGGTCTATTCAAGTTTAAGCAAACAACCCTGCTTGTCATATCCATGTATGCTGCATTCATTGCTGGAGGAGGACTGGGGCATTCATTGTCTTATCACCTTATAGTTATTGCTGATTCCTACCTCGCTATCTCGGCTGTTACAGCACTAAACATGTATTTTGACAGAGACATAGACGCTCTTATGGAAAGAACTAAGCATAGACCCCTACCAAGCGGACTCATAAGCCCGAGAACTGCACTCATCCTTGCTATACTAATGCTGCTAGCAAGCATACTGATCGGCTTATATTACATAAACCTGGGATTCACTATAGCTATAATACTTGGATTCGTATTTGACATAATTGCTTACACCTTGCTCCTCAAAAGGCGTACACCCCTTAACATAGTTGCGGGAGCACTTGCTGGTGGGGCACCATCTATTGGTGGATGGGCTGCAGCTACAGGGTCAATAGACGTCAACGCAATTCTATTCTCTTTACTAGTTGTGGCATGGGTGCCAGCACATATATGGTTCTTGGCCTCTTATCTCAGAGAGGACTACTTGAGAGCACGCATCCCAATGTTACCAGCAGTTTCAGACCCTGTAGTTACAGCCCTAGGAGTCGGTATGGGCGCATTAATGATGGGATACAGCATTGTTGGTCTATGCTTAAACAATGTCATAGGGACAGTAACTTGCGGCTACGGACTACTAGCAGCAGTGCATATATTCATGTTAGCCATCAAGTTTAGCACCATAAGTAGGGAGTACCACAAATCCTACTCGAGAAAGGCTTTCAAGATAGCAAACATGCATTTAGGCGTGCTATACCTACTTCTAGTTTTGGAGAAGATCCTGGCAAGCTAAATACACAGTGAGCAGGCTCCCCTCTAGCCAGCTTAACGCTATGATGTTGATAAGCGGTCTCTGACCCCTAGGGGTATGAGGAAACTCCCATGGGCTGAGCACTAGAAGACAAGGTTTATTTGAACTGTTACAAGAGAAGAAGTTAATGGTGTCTAAAGCCTTGCCAGGCCCATTAAAAGGGCGCGACTTGCTATCAATCGATGATCTTACACCAGAAGAGGTCAAACTCATTATAGACACAGCAAGAAGCCTTAAAGAAAGGTACTATGCTGGAGAAAGAGTCATACCTGTACTTCGAGGAAAGACTATTGCATTGATCTTCGAGAAGCCAAGCACGCGAACTAGAGTAAGCATGGAGGTCGCTGCTCTACAACTTGGCATGACACCTCTCACCTTACGAAGAGACGAGCTCCAATTGAGTAGAGGAGAGCCAGTAAAGGATACTGCAAGAGTCCTCTCAAGATACGTAGATGCTATCGCAGCACGAGTTTACAAGCATTCAGATCTAATAGAATTAGCTGCATACGCTTCCGTACCTGTAATCAATATGCTCAGTGACCTAGAGCATCCTTTACAAGCTCTTGCTGACGCGCTAACTATAGTTGAAAAGAAGAGTGACATACGTAAGGCTAAAGTCGTATATGTGGGCGATGCACGTAATAATGTCGCAAACAGCCTGCTACTTGTGATAGCCAAACTAGGCGGGCACATAGTAATGTCTGCACCAAAACAGCTCATGCCTAGCCAAGAGATACTAGCCAAGGCTAAAAAGGCCGCTGAGTTGACTGGAGCAATAATAGAACTAATTGAGGACCCCAAAGAAGCCGTCAAGGGAGCCGACGTAGTCTATACAGATGTCTGGGTTAGTATGGGAGAAGAAGCTGAAGCTATGGAGCGAAGACGCCTACTACAACCATACCAGGTGAACACAAAACTTATGGAGCTAGCATCAAATAACGCCATATTCATGCACTGTCTGCCAGCACACCGCGGAGAGGAGGTCACCGAAGAAGTTATAGAGGGTCCTTGGAGCGTTGTATGGGATCAAGCAGAAAACCGTCTCCACGCGCAAAAAGCTGTGCTTGCCTTGATACTTTCAGACTAAAAATTGTACTCAGCTTCTCACTCTTCTTATTGAGACACCAAGCTCCTTTGCACTCTTCTTTGCTTCCTCTGAAAGTACAGGTCCTGAACCATATAGTACAAGTACTGGTTTTGCCTTTACACTTGCAGCCTTTTCCGCTAATGCCCTAACAGTTTCTGCGCCTACCACAGTACTAGCATAGATAACGTCTACTGCCAATACTTCGCCATGCTTCTTAGCTACAAACGATAGTGTGCCATGTGGCGTCCCAAACTTCATCTTAACAGAGTATCCCGCCTCCACATAGTGGCCAGCTACACGACCTTCAACTCCATATCGCTCCTCTAGTTTCTTCTTTTCAAACACAATCCTTGCAAGACTCATAGAGCTACACCCAGCTAACCTCCACGTACAACATAGGGTTTTAAATGCTAGTCTTTTTATGGTGTGGGAGGGGTGGCTAAGACGCCATGGAGCCGGTGTACATTGGACTCACAGGGATGATACTCATTGTCGCAGCATGGATAGTATCGATACCACAGACACCGCCTCTAAGACTTAGCCTAACATACTTTCTTGGAAGCCTACTCCTAACAATCTACTCCATACTACAAGGCGACCCTATATTCACTACACTCAACACACTAGCTACAATATTCTCGCTCTACAACGCATATAGAGCTTTTAAATTGTCCCGCCAAGGCTAGACGTGTAATACAGAGGAGAAGGCCATGGCGCGCAGTGGAGGTAGCCAAACAAAAGACCTCTTTACAACTCTCTCATCGTTAGCCTCGAATAAGGTATTATACTACGGGATAACCATCATTATACTATTCTCGTTGGCTTACCTCGGCTATTGGCTCAGAACATTACCCATGCACAATTATGATAGAGTATACGAACTAGCTATCCAAAACAACATAAAGGAGGACATTGCACGATACGCCTACCTAACAGCTAACGACCCCTGGATAGAGTATTGGCTTGCAAAGTACCTACACGACCACGGAATAACAGCCTGGACAGCGCTAACAAGAGAAAACAACGACACGAGAATATTCTGGTATCCGTGGGGTAGAGACTTTACACGCACAGAGTATCCACTCATCCCCATACTTGGAAGCCTAGGCAATGATCCGCTATTCACGACAATAATGCTACCAGTCTATGCTGGCGTAGCCATTATCGTTGTAACCTTCATATTGCTTCTATTCGAGTATGGCCTAGTCGCAGCGTCACTAGCATCACTGCTTCTAGCAGTGCTTCCTGCAGCAACATCACGTACCTTTGCTGGATTCGTAGAGAAAGTAGGTTTCTCTATGCCCCTGCTCGTGTTTGCAGTGTTAACCTACATGTTCGCACTGAAGAAGAAGGACCGCCGAGTCGCAATAATTTCAGGTGCAGTCGGTGGGCTCATAGTCTCGGCATGGGGTGGATACGCAGTATATGGACTCCTTCTAGCTGGCACAACACTACTAGTGCCCCTCTCAGTTCCACGAGAAGAGAAGGATTATTTGAAGCTTACAGCGTACTCTTCAGCATCATACCTTATTGTTGGAGTAATACTTGACAAAATAGGTTATGGTCATGTTGTGCTATCCTATCTCTTGATACCATTCATAGCCCTAGCCTATACTTTCATCATATTGTTACTCATACGAGGGAGAATTGAGGTCGTAAGTGGTGTAAGGAAACTACTAAGAGTTGACTCGATAGGTGAAACCCGCCTATACACATACATACTATTGGCAACAATCGTTGTCGGAGTAATTATAGCACCTTACATAGGTATAAGAGGCAAATACTATGCTACCCTCCTATGGCCTCTCAAGGAGCTAGGAGTAATAGATATTGGTAGAATAGGGCGTACTGTTGCAGAAATGTCCTCTCCCCTAGCAAGACCAGGAGGCTTTAAGAGTCTACTAGCAGACAATGGGTACATCGTAGGAGTCCTAATACCCTTTGCAAGCCTATACTTGCTATATCTCGCCTTACGGCGCAAAGAGATCTACACCTTGCCACTAGCCCTCCTTGCTTTAGGTTCATACTATGGGGTACTTGGCATGGCTTATCTTTCACAACTAAGCTCTGTCGTTGGAGCCATAGCTGTAGCCGTATCTACGAGTTTGTTATTCGCAAAAGTACTTGAGAAAGAGACTAAAACAACACGAAAGAGGCGAAGGATACGACAAGAAGGTACACAACTAAGAGAATTATACATGTTAGGATCAGCATTAATGGCTCTACTCATAGTGATCAGTGGAGCTATAGGATTAAGCAGAACTATGAGTTCGTTAAGCAATGAAGTTGCTACAATTGCTGGCTTTCACAAAAACTTCATTACATTTGGCTGGCTATACTTCCTTCAATACTTAAACGACATCATACCTAAAAACAATGTAATTGTCGCCTGGTGGGATTACGGTTATTGGATAAGTGTTGGCTCGAATCACCCAACACTAGCCGATGGCGGAACACTCAATGGAACACAAATAGCGCTCTTAGCAAAAATGTTTACAGGAACCGAAGAGGAGGCTAATAATATCCTCTATAAATTCGGGCTAAGACCAGGCGAAACATATATAGTCACCCACGACATTGCACTATACGACGCCAAGAACCAAATACTACATTACGTGTACACACTATCTACTGACGACATCCGGAAGGCATGGGCTATGCACTTTATCGCAGGGCGTGAAGAAAAATACATAGACTTCGTAAATGCTTTATCCTCGTTCGACCAGCAAACACTAAGCCAGATAGTAAATAACACATTTGTATTCCAAATGTTTGCCGACGCGCCATACCATAGCGATAAAATAGTGACTTTTCTTGAGCTGGGCAATGTGAATATTACAAGTGTACAAATAAGCTATGGCGGTGTAACACCATTAGCGCTAAACAAACAAGAATTTAGGCACTTTGAGCCATACATGGTAGTAATAACGCCTTACAGAAATCTAGAGGGAAGAATACTAGCACTTCAAGAGGGCTTATACTATGTAAGAGTGATAATAATGTACAAGTGGCTAGGCTAGGAGCCTGGAAAGCTATAGGCCTCTTGGCTTTTAAGCCTAGAACCTCAACCCTAATAATTTCTTCTGGACAACTACTTTACCGAGACTAAGGAAGTAATTGTACACAAATTGTGGATGAGGTACTTTGGCAGTATTACAGGGTGCTGACTAATGTTTGCTATATGGAGAAGAACACAGAGAAAACACTCTTCTCCGCGTATGCGCCTCCTCGAACTGACGGTTGCAACACGCTATGCGGCATCAAGACTTGGATTACTTGCTAACCGTGTTAGAGCAACTTACATGCGTACACGTGATAAGAACCTCTTAAAGCTCCTAAACAACATACTTCACATACAATCTGTACTAGAGATAATGTCCATCAAACTTGAAACACTAGCAACTGTCGGTGTAATATCAGCTAACGAGCTGCGTATAGTCAAAGAAGTTCTCGCGAGAATCCGAGATAAGTATGCTGGACTTCAACCCATGATCGATAGTGTCCTCCTTGAGCTAGAAAATATGGCATCATCTATAGCCGCGGAAACAGGAATAGAACCCATGCCGCCGCCAACCCAAGGTACACAACCTAACGATCCCACCATTGAAAAGATTCTCGAAGAAGCCAAAGCCATAGCTGATGCGCGGACAAAAGAAATAGTAGGCTAGCTCTGATCTTTCTCGTCTACGGGGCAAGTTTTGGGCCCTAACGTAACCATACGTGAAAAGATAATGAGGATCTTACTCGAATCAAAATCCGCTCTCTCAGCACGTGAATTAGCTGAAATTGTAGGCCTAGATCCAGCCACAGCCGAGAAACAAATTTACGAGCACCTTAAACATATCACAAAAACGCTTCGACGCAAATATGGTAGACGTGCAGTTTTATACATGATACCGCCACGCTGCAAAAACTGTGGCTACGAATTTAGAGACCTAAGCGAGCCGAGAAGACCAAGCAGATGTCCTAAGTGTAGAAGTCAGAGAATAGAACCCCCACGTTTCTATGTTAGCATAGAATAAGGGCCAAACAATAAAAGCTAATAACACAAGCTGGAACAGTCTATTTTACCATAATACAGTGTATAATATAACTGTGGCGCAAGGTGTTATTAAATGAGCCCCAAAACAATCATAATATTTAATCCAAAAAAGAAAATGATTTCACTACTACACTACAATAACGAAGGACGGCTTATAAAAAGAAGAGAGTACAACAATGTCTCCTACGTAGAATTCAAGAAAAGTGTTTCTACAAGTGCTGGACTAGAATCAAATCTAATAGTCTATACTATAGATGGGGAGGTTTTAGTAGAGAAGAAAGGTACAAAAATACTAATAACGTAGCTTAGGTGATGTATAGTGCTTATCTTGAGAGTAGAGAAAAGCCGCAGTAGGACAGGGAAACACGCTATACGTACATTCGTATTCCTAGTATCAGATAATGGCGAAATCATGGAAGCCAGACCAAGAATGACACGCAAAGTTAAGCCAACCTATGTGCATGGAGAGGCCTATGAGGCAAGCTTTGATGTGCCACACGGCTGGTACCTTGTCTATGCATGGTTTGTAAGGAACTTAAGGGGCCGAGTTAAAGGATACTTTGAAGTATACTCTCGTGACGCTGAGCTACTCTACCGTGCAGTATACAGGAATCTTAAGCTTAGAAGAAGCATGGGAAACCCAAAGTATGCATGGATAGTGAGACTTGTAGCAAATCATTTAAACATACCTGTGAAAAATACTAATCTTGGCGACGAAGAAGCCATAAAAACACTCACTAGGTAGGAAACATTAAAAGCAGAATAATGTATGGCTTCTTATACTTAATAAGGAGGCCTGGTCTTCATACTATTTGGCCGATGACCGAGGCCTCAAGCTGAACCCTTACATGCTTCTTAGCCTTACAGTTCACAAGATAGAGGGGATGTAGTGTTCACGGACCGGGGGAGGCCAATCAGCTATGTTTAGGAGAAGGATACTAGAGAGAAGACTTAAGGAAATGCTTTTAGAGTTAGCAGAAGAGAGTAACATTGACTTAGAGGATTTCATTGAATGGCT
>JALTZF010000104.1:3806-10835 GCA_027046265.1 Pyrodictiaceae archaeon | reverse complement strand
GAAGCTAAAACTAGGATGGGGATGAGCTTTGTACCCCAAACAGAGAACATCTTCCCAGACTTAACTGTAGAAGAGAACTTGGAGATGGGAGCATATATTATTGATGACCCAGAAAAGATAAGAGAGGCTATGGAGATTGTATTCAACATCTTCCCTGTTCTAAAGGGTTTCCGCAAAGTGCTAGCTGGCGCGCTGAGTGGTGGGCAAAGACAAATGCTTGCCGTGGGCAGAGCCCTCATGATTAGGCCTAAACTACTCTTATTAGACGAGCCTACAGCTGGCTTAGCCCCAAAGATAGCCCTAGAACTTCTTGATTCGCTCAAGAATATCCGTGAAGAGACTGGTACCCCTATAATAATTGTTGAGCAGCATGCGCGTAGAGCCCTAGAACTAGCGGATAGAGGCTATGTACTTGTAGCTGGCCGTATTGCAGCTGAAGGATCCGGAAGGGATATCCTCGCACGACCTGACCTGCAGGAACTCTTCCTGGGTGTTCAAAAGAAAAGCCTAGTGGAGAGAAGGAAGGAGGGGTAACACCATGATTGATGTTGCTGTGCTCTATGGTATTTTAGGGGCATTAATTAATGGGCTTAGAGTAGGTAGCCTATATGGTTTAATGGCGCTAGGTCTTACATTAATATACCGCGTCACTAGTATACCAAATTTCGCTTATGCTGAATACATAACTTACGGTGCCTATGCCGCCTATATAGCGATGATAGCATTAGCTGTCGAGGGGGCTTTAGGGCTATCATTAGCTTTGTTGGCAGCATTAGCGATAGCTGCTCTCGCTGCCTTGGCCAGCGACGAATTGGCATTTAAGCCGCTATGGGTGCGTGGGGCATCACCGCTTCATTTGCTTGTTGCAAGTATAGGCGTTGGATTAGTGTTACGATACTCTCTACTAGCTGTTGCAGGCCTAGCAGCAGGTCTCCTCGAGGCTTCTCTGCCGGTTCGTAGCGCAAGACTTGTCAGTATTGGTGGAATAGCTTCTATAGAGACTAGCCACGTACTTGCTGTTTCTGCTGCTGTATTCTTCGCCGTATTATTGAGAATAATGTTTACAAGGACAAAGATTGGGAAAGCGATGAGGGCTACTGCAAGTAATCCTGTGCTCGCAAGAGTGTCTGGCATAAACATTTACCTTGTACGCCGTGTTACGTGGATAATAGGTGGCAGCCTAGCGGGTTTTGCAGGATTCGTCTATGCTTACTACTACTATGTGAACCCAGAGTCAGGGTGGCTAATGCTTCTATGGATTTTCGCCGCTGCAACAATGGGCGGTTTCACATTCTATGGATCCATAATTTCCGGTCTCATCCTAGGCATTGCTGAGCAAGTAGTAAGCTTCCTTGGAAGCACATATTTCGGTTTAAACACTGCGTATTCCCCAGTCATAGCATTAGTTACACTTGTAATAGTGCTAATGTACCGTCCAGAGGGTGTGATAAGGCTAGAAGCCTTAGCCCTGAAGAGGAGGGCGTGAGCCATGGAGGGTGTATCAATACTATTCTCACAGTGGATAATCTGGTTCGGTGTCTACGCCATAATGGCTCTAAGCTTTAACCTAGAATACGGTTATGGTGGAGTGCCAAACTTCGGAAAAGTGTTATTCATGAGTCTAGGAGCTTATAGTGCTGGCACACTAGCCGCATGGCTAGGACTGCAGTGGGCCTCAAGTAAAGCTGGAGTAACAATAGCAGAGTATACAGGGCCCACATACTGTTCTCCCGAGGCATATCACGTACTCTCAACAGCGTCTAGCCAAGGCTGGCTTGAGCCATCACAGTACATACTATTGTTCATTACTGGCGTAGTACTAGCTGCAATAGTTGGTGCTGTATTTGGTGCTGTAGGCAGCTATCCCACGCTGAGACTTGGAGGCGACTTCTTAGCAATAACCCTACTGGCATTAGGCGAAATAGTGAGGCTCATAGCATACAATAGTGAGTGGCCAGTATGCAGCTTTAATGGCCTAACAGCGGTACCAACTCCATTTGCGTGGTATGAGAACAAAGCGTTAGTTGACGTGCTCTATGCAGCACTTGTAATAGGCTTCACAATACTATTCTACATCTACACACACTATATTGCAAACAGTCCATGGGGCCGCGCTCTCAAAGCAATGAGAGACGATGAGCTGGCAGCACAAGTATACGGCTATAATACGGCTAAGCTAAGACTCCAAGTACTCGTAGTAGGCTCCGCAATGGCAGCTGTTGCCGGCGCACTTCTAGTGTTCTATGCTGGAAGCGTACAAGCCAACACATTCAAGCCAGAAAGAACATTCGAGGTAATAGTGGCAGTGATGCTTGGCGGAGCAGCTAACAATATAGGCGTACTAGTAGGCGCAGCCGTGATAGCAGCGTTAAACGTGTTCCTCAACGCGTCAGCACTAGAGACACTAGGCATAACAGTACCAGGTAATGTCGCGACAACACTACCATACCTACGCTACGTGATAATGGGCATCCTAATAGTCATAATACTACTCTACAAACCACAAGGACTAATACCTGAAAAACCCATACAGACACCTTTCTTGGAAAAACTACGAGCGCTCGTTAAGGAAAAGCAACTAGTAGAAGCTACAACTGTGCAAAGTGAGGATTGATAGCAAGCATGCTCCAGAGCGGTTATATACTTTTCCATAAACAAACTTTTCCCAAAATACTCTACTTATGAAGAACGTGCTTAAAACCACTATACCTTAATTACATTCTTGCTTCATATAGCCCATTACACTCACAATTTTAACCTAAATACCATATACCAATAAGACTAGATCGTTTCCCCGAATAGCGGTAGGAGAGCGTGCCAGAAATTGGTGAGAGGAGAAAGCATAGCTACGAGAATTAATGGTAAAAAACTCTATAGAATCCTTTACGCAAGTTTGAAGCCTAGAGAATCTGAGTATGTCGTCAATGTTGCAGGAAAAATGGAGAGAGATAACCCATTTGCGGTCCTAGTAGGCATAATATTGAGCCAGAATACCAATGACAAGAATTCTATTAGGGCATTTTTAGAACTTAAAAAGAGGCTTGGAAAAATAACGCCAAAGTCGGTACTCAGTATTAGTGAAGACGAGTTAGCTGAGGCCATTAGGATTGCTGGTTTACACCGCCAGAAGACACGAGCTATACGTGAAGCAGCTAAGCGCATTATTGAGGCTGGCGGAGAGAAGGTATTAGTGGAAAAACCCATATGGGAGTTACGCGAATTCCTGCTATCAATACCAGGTGTTGGAAAGAAGACAGCCGATGTATTCTTAGCTTTTTACCGTAAAGCGCCCGTCTTTGCTGTTGACACACATGCAATGAGAATAGCTAAGAGGTGGAGGCTTGTAGACGCTAAGGCGGGATACGACGAGACTTCAAAGGCTCTCTTGGAGTATTTTGGCTCTGAACACGTAGATGAAGCGCATAGACTGTTAATAGCCTTGGGGAGACGGTACTGTAAAGCCCGTAGACCCCTATGCAACAGTTGTCCAGTAGGTAGGTATTGTCCTTCATTCAAGTCTTAAAGGCTAGTACTGGAATGGTCTCCCTCTACTTCAGAGTATTTTTGCTACTCCTATGCCTAGGCTTACGAGTCCCCCACCTAGTAGCAGTTTGGGTGTGAGCTTCTCTGAAGCATACAATGATGCCGTGGCTTGTGTTAGTACTGGTGTTAATGCTAACCCTATAGCTACAGTGCTAGCAGGCATTAGCTCAAGCGCTTTAAGAAACGCAAGTGCTCCAATAACGTAGCCAAGCATGCCTGTCACAATTACTTCAGTTACAAGCTTCTTTAAGCCCTCTACCCATCTTAACATTATGGGCAATAGCACTATTGTCATGAACATTGCTCTAACCTCAGCCACACTGAGATATCCAGCCTTAGCGAGTGCTAGCTGGTAAGCATACATGCTAGTAGCCCACACCAGCGATGCCAATACAGCTGCCATAATCCCGCGGACATCCCTGCCTCTCCTTCCGCCGCCACTTCTCGCCACAACTATAACACCTAGTATAGCCAATATAGCGCCTATAAGTACACGTGAACCAGCTATCCCAGCATAGTAGTCGTAAAGGCTAGTCCACAATATGAAGAGATACGAAGCCGGGAGCGCGATTGATGCACCTACCCTTGCCACACTGTATATGAAAAGACTGTCACCAACAATACTCCCTACTACACCACCCACCCATACACCTACCTGGAACTCAGCGTCAAGCCATGGTGTAGCCCATGGAAACTTTTCAACTAAGACTACGAGAGGAAATGTGGTCAGTAAAGCAATGAACATACGCCATCCATTAAATGCCAGTGCATCTATCTCCTCTTTTAGCGACGCTTTACTAACTATAGTGGGAGCTATAGTCCACGAGACCACAGCTATAACCAAAGCTGTAAATCCAACAAAACTAGACAAATCACCAAGCACCCTCTTGCTTATAGGCTTCCATGATACCACAAGATCCTCAATGCCGTCTAGAACCTTGTCTCCTACAAAGTAAGAACCTACATAAAGTCTTTACTACAGAAACTCCCGAGGCACTTCATGTAGTGTAACTCTGAGAGACAGAGTAACAGAACATAATATTTGACAGTTTAAAGGCTATATAGATGTGGACTTACTACAGGGGAGGCATATTAATATTGACTATTAAACTAATTGACGTTAACGCTGGATACCGGGGCAAGACTGTAATAGACCACATTACTGCAGTATTCGACAATAGAGTACTACTATTAGGCCCTAATGGAGCAGGTAAAACTACTTTGTTCCGAGCCATTGCAGGCATAGCAGACATCTATAGTGGCACCATACTCATTGATGGCATCGATGTCAACAAGGCTTCTGCCATGACCAGGCTACTTGCTCTAAACCTTCCTGAAGTATATAGGCTCCTGCCTATAGACTGCTATAGGCTTCTCAGACTCTACATGGATATTATGGATGGAGACTTTGACTATGCTCTAAACATTATCGAGAACTTCGGCTTATCCAGGCAAAGATTACGCGAAAAGAAATTATGGGAGCTATCAGCTGGACAACAAAAAGTATTCACTACAGTTGCTACAATCGCTTCAAAATCCAGAAATATGCTATTTGATGAACCTTTAGAACAACTTGATCCAAGCAAGAAGGTAAAGCTACTTAGCATACTTACCAGTATAGAGGGTCCAAACACAGTTATTGTAGCAACACATGAGACATGGTTTATGAATAGGCTAGCTGAGTGGAGTGCTTATATTATGTTTAGAGGCAAGATTGTTGGCCCGCTACCAGCTAGGGATCTTGCAGAGATGCGTATCGTTAAGGGATACTATCGAGATGCCATAACCACTATCGATACTGAAGTGGGGAAGATAAGTCTTGTACCACCAGGAGTTGGAGAAGGAAAACCACTCACGGATCTCATAAGTCTTGACAAACTCTACGAAATGCTAATCTAATATTTCACTTTAGGGTGTAAAGCTCATGCCTACACTCTATCTTGCCTACCGTGTCCGTTCCCTTATACTAAACCCCTCCGTTATAGCATGGTCTATACTTTTTGTATTATTCTGGGTCTTCATGTGGATTTACGTATTTGGCAACGAACTGGCAAGCTTCAAAGGCGAGGTATGGTATGAGAGTGCTGTAAAGAGCTACGTCGCAGTAATGTACTCCTCATTAGGCATAGTGTCCATGGGTTCAGTTGCTGTAGCGCTCACTGGATCTAATGCAGTAATGGCTTCATCCATAAGGTATGTTACTCGCTTCACAAGACTTACAAGCACAAGACTACTCATAGAGGATTTGTCTGCATCAATACTAGTCTTCAGCACAGTCACAGCAACCATAGTCGCGTCATCTATACTATTGTCTTGGCACAGATATGGGGTCCTTGTAGTCCCAGAAAAACCTCTACCACTTGTGATAGTCCTATTAATGCTCGGCTTATTCTTCTACTTACTCTCAATAGTAATGACAAGACTCATACTACTATTTGCCGGAGCAAAAATACTACAGACAGCACTCACAATGATGCCGTTAGCCATGTCATTCATACCATACGCACTATTATTCACAAAAACGTCAGAGTTCATAGCATATGCATACCCACCCATAGCCCTTCAAGCTCTAGCAATAGAGGCTACTTCAGGCATAGAGGTTCCTCCGACAGGAATTGTTGTATCACTACGAGAAGCCACTGTCAGTAAGCATTTAGAGTATCATGTCAACTTAGCTACTACATTAGTATCCTATCTTGTATGGATTACAGGGCTAGCATTAATTGCCGTCCTCCTCTCAAAGAGGATAAAAGCTGTACATCCCGAAGAGCTAATGATATAGTATAAAGGGAAAAATAAAGGAAACCAGAAGCGCCCAGTTAAACACTCGTACCTAATCAACTTGGACGCAGGGAAATGACAGGGTATAGCCGCGTACTAGGAGGCTCTCACTCTACTATTGTTCAGCCTCTTTAGTACTGGGTACATTACTAGAGCAAATACAGACACTAGTATCATTGATTCCAGAAACTGCTTTAGACGAGTAGTGCTACTATCCTTAAACGTGTATTTTAGCCCCTTCTCAATAGTTACAAGTACAGGTAGACTATCTGGGAGGGCTAGCTCCTTCTTCACTTTCTCCAAAGTCTCAGCTATTATCTCGTCTACAGGCTTCCCAGTCATCTCACTTATGAAATGTAGCTCCTCATTAAACAATGTTATGCTGTAGCCATACCAGCCTCTCCCAATGCCATGTAGTGGAGCCCTCCCATACTTCCTATAGAACTCTTGTGCAGCGCACTTCACTGCTTCGAGAGTATAGTTGTAGGCTGGCCCACAATAATTATAGTAGATGTCATAATATGTCTGGTCTATTCCAGTACTGTACTTTTCTATCATCTTCATGATCATGAGGTACTCGCTAAAGTTGTAATACATGATTTCTACTATGACCTCTACGTCGCTTAGGCTTTTAACTCCTGGAATTTCTGAGATAAACTTCTTAAGCAGTTTAAGGATTTGTTCTCTTCCAGGTATGTTCTCAGT
>JALTZF010000104.1:0-3796 GCA_027046265.1 Pyrodictiaceae archaeon | reverse complement strand
GTTCTCAGTCTTAAATAATGTTATGAGGAGCTTGGGTTTAGGCCCATAATTGTACCAAAGCACACGGTAAACAATGTTACCATCAACTGAAACTATATTATCTCCATCAACTCTACCATCACTGTCTAACTTAATACGATATACCGTGTACTCCTTAAGTATGTCATCTAAGCCAAATCCCCTTATAAAGTTGCTAGAATGTATGGGTTGTACCATAAACTCCTCCCACTTCGCGTCATCTGTCAAGTTTAATACAAGAAAACCAGAAATAAAGCAGCCGCCAAGCGCTTTAGCCCTAGAGACAACTGCGCCCCAGTCATACATCACATAGGTTATCTCATCCCTAACAAATACATGATAGTATTTGGGTTCATTCCCATTATAATCTATTTTAGTAGCCTTATAGCCGAGGGTGTAATCAAGGAAAACGTTTGTTCTTACTACAGCATTACCTACAACACAAGACTGTGACGTTGATGATGTGCCATAAGCTATAACGAATAACATGTAGGCTACTGCTAATACTATTATGAGATTACTTAAATGCTTGAACCCTAGATACATAGATCTGGGCATCCTAGCACTCCATTGGCAGACTGTAGCTATTATAACCAATAATGTATACTATATTTGGAGTAATAAATGAGTACGTGAAATATTAGAACAGCTTTCAGAATACATCATTCTGTAGTACACATTTATCTGTTGTTATCGACTATTATGAAGGTAATTGATATACGTATAATGCTCTATCTTGCAGCTTGTGTTGTAAACTCCTAATCCCGCTAATGAAAAGATAGCTTTAGAGACACATTAATGGTTATGTTAGAGTATGTTTAGGTGAGCTAGTGCAAGCACAACAACTCCTACAAGAATCTGCATGGCTAGAATCGTAAGTACAACACCCTTCTCTGTGGCTTTGCCTCGTAGCTTTCTTTGGAGAACTATTGCTACATGCGTTATACTGTAACATTTATCGTAAGGTGGGTCAAGGGTTCCATCGGGTTTTGGCACGCCAAAATTCTCCTTATACACACCGTTGGCTAGTCCACGAATAAACAATATGAACTCTATGAAGTATAGCGAGAATAGTGCTAGCCCAAACTTCTCCATATTACCAATAACTACGAGTGATGCGTAGTATGCGCCTACACCATAGGTAAATGAGTTTCCTGGAAAGACACGTGCGGGATACCAGTTGTAGAGTAGGAACCCCAGTAAAGAAAGCGCCATGATGAGTGATGCCTGGAGCACTAAGTTTAATCCCTTAATGTAGGCGTAAATGCTTGTGAAAAACATTAAGAGTAGGCCCATGCCAGCTTCGAGACCATTATAGCCAGCAACCATGTTGAATGCATTCGCGGCACCAAGGACTCCTATGGGGACAGCCACGAGAGGGTAGGCCAGGCCTAAGTCGATTATACCAATAAAGGGAAGGCTGAGTTTTGAGACCCCAGCCTTAATAACTACGAGAGGCAGAGATATCGGTGCCATAAAGAGAACTCGTTGCCATGGAGGAAGCCCCTTCTTCCACCCAAGGAGATCATCGACAAACCCTAGGAGAGTTGCAAGTAGGAGAAGCGAAGTTAGAGCGTATATTTCTGCAGCACGATACCTTACACTATCAATATAAGTGTACACAGCCTCAAGTAGTAGAAGCCCAAACACTGCACCCACAATAGCCCATATGCCCCCTGACTCTGCAACAAATACTTCCTGTGGTTTATTCATATCTCTACCAGTGAAGCCCCGTTCTAGAGCCACTCTTATCCATGCAGGCTCAACTAACGTTACTATAGCAAATCCGGCTAAGCCCGCGAGAAGAGCATATAATGCTTGCAAGCATACGCACCATCACATACTTTGCTGTATATGGGCTCCAAACTAATCCTAGGCAAGATAGGGGACATATAGTCCTTACCATAGCTACTAGTAGGAGGGGCCTCACTATGGTGCGCATCACTTTCTTGGGAACCAGTGGTGCGGGTGGTGTCCCTGGGCGCGCGCAGAACTGTACATTACTAGAGACAGGTGATAACACGATACTACTCGACGTAGGACCTGGCTGTGGGGCTAGGTTACGTGAAAGAGGTCTCTCTGCATGCGACATAGATGCGGTGTATGTAAGTCATCTTCACCTCGATCATTGGAGCGGCGTCTTCGACTTGGCAGTTCAAGCTATTGAGGAGCATTGTAGCTTTCCAGCTATCGTGGTGCCGGACGAGGTGCTAGAAAACGCTGCAAGAGTTCTCACTGAGAGTCTTCCACGTAGCATAGTTGATAAGGCGAGAATTACAAGGCTAAGCGAGTCGCCATTATCGGGTAAGGCTCGTCTAGTGAAGTCTCATCATGCAGTGCCGTGTTACGGTATTATTATCAGCAATGAAGACGTAGTAGTTTACTACAGTTCAGATACTGCACTAAACAAGGGCCTCTTAAGCGCTATAAAAGAGGCTGATATAGCGATAGTTGAGGCTACACTACCCAGTGGATTAGAGGATGTAGCAATGCAGGCTGGGCACATGACTGTATCACAAGCTATAAGTTTGAAAGACCATATGAAGCCAGGCTCTTTACTAGTGTTAACACACTTCTCAGAAGCAAGTATGAGGGAGTTAACCCGCTTGAAAAAGGTTCCTAGGGGTGTAGTGGTACCCTACGATCACACAGTACTATTCTTCTAGAGGAGTACACAAACTATGTTGTGGTTTACGGTATCGAAGACAAGATTAAAGAATGTTTAGAATGTCTTTAGCCCTCTATGAGCTTGACTGGTATGGGTTGTATGGATTCTAGTCCTGGTATCTTTTCTTCTTTCTTTGTGGTCTTGCTCTCTACTTTCTCTTCTCGCTTCTCAACCTTTGACTCTGGCTTGGCTATCGAGATTGCGCCACTCTCTAGTGCGTCAACTTTTGATTTTACAGCCTTTATATCTTCAACCTCTTTTGAGTTACTATCCTTAGCGCTACGTAGCCTCTCAATTGCTGATTTATAGGCTTTCTCTGAAATCTCGCCTGCTAGGTAGCTTACTTTGAGGTTTGCTATTGCTCTGTCGAGCTTGAGGTTGTTGTCCTCTATCTCGTGCAGTCTTTCAGTTATCATGCTTCGCAGCTTCTTGGCTTCATCCTTGAGCCTATCTAGGCTTGTGTTAAGCTTCTTTCGTAACTCGTGATAAACAGCGCCTGGTATCTCGCCGCGGCTATACATTTCTTCAAGGCCCTTTAGCCTCTTAAGGGCTCTCTGGTAGCTTTCAATGACTTTGTTGGCCATCACTTTCCATTCAGGCCAGACTATGATACGGCCTTCACGGATTTCAACGGCTTCGCTTGGGATGAACCTGATGTCCTTGTAGGCGTTTTCAACAACTATAGTCTGTACAGTGCCATCGACGTCGCTCTCAAAGCTCACAAGACTGCCAAGAACGCGTCCATAAGGGTCGTAGACTGTTTCTCCTATGAATCCCTGCACAGTCTCAACGAGTAAAGGTGCTTTAGCCATATCTCAACGCACCGTTGTATGTTATTCATAGCCTATGGCACGGTATTTAAGCTGGGAGGCCCCTGCAAAACCTTTAAAAGGAGTAGTACACTATACATATCATACTCTTGTTGTTATTAAATTCATACCTACTATATAGCGTATGACGAGTAATATCAAGCCCAGGAATTGGTCATATATTGTCGGCGAAAGAGTAGTCAGCGGGAAGAGGTATTAGCAAAATTAACAAAATTAGGTTCTCGTGTTCCTCCTTAAGCTCCCCACTTTAATACTTTAACAGTAAATGGTATGCCTAGTT
>JALTZF010000103.1 GCA_027046265.1 Pyrodictiaceae archaeon | reverse complement strand
CCTCTATCACTGTAGTGTGGGGGAGAGGGGGAGGGTATCTGTAGCTATGGCTGTGGGGCAAGCTAGCAGTAACAGTGGACGGTATAGCTATGGGCGTGGTATTAGGCTTGCTTTAACGGTATTGTTTGTGGTTTGGTTAAGTATTTCAATTTATGGGTTTGTGGCTCATGACTCTAGGTTGTTGTTGTTAGCTATTGTAATGTTACTTGTAATGATGTTATTGTCGCAGCGGACTAGTAGAATAGATTGGCGTAACTCTCTTCGCTACATTGGCCCGTTCGCGTTTCTTGTCTTGGTTGCTGCTCTTTTTCTCGTTGACATAGTTGTGGTAGTTTTGTTTGTTGGGGGTCTTGAGGGGTGGCCGCTTGCAGCTAAAGAGGTTCTGGGGGTTAGTGTGGATGATTCTACGATGGTGGTCTGTGCTACGAAGACTCTCTTCACGGGCGTGCATTGGGAGCAGCTAGCCAGCAAGCTTGTCAAGTTGCGTGGGGCCTCGGCTGTGCTCGGGACAGAGAGTGTTGATGGTAGAGTAGTTGTAATACTCGGGGCAGCCAATGAGACTATCTATCTTTGCCCTTTGGCGCCTTGCAAACAGGATTTAGATAGAATACTCTCGTATAACTTGACTAGCATAATAAGCCAAGAATTGAGCGTGAAGCTTAAGGAAATAACGCACATCCAGGCCCCCGTGCTCAACAATAATACGCCTATAGAGTCTTTGCAGATAATCGGGGTAGACCCCTATAATAGAACTGTTAAGGTGCGGGCAGAGATCACACTTATACCGCCGCAGCTCATCCGTTTGGGGCTTCCAGTAACACTTGCAGCATACACTATGATTACGGCACTACTCTATGTGGTGATGAGGGCTAAGAAGGTATGTGGATTGGTCCCGAGAGGTCTCGTGGTATTAGAGGAACACAAGATCATGTTTCTAGTCTCGCCTTACATCCTCTTCACAATACTACACGCCTTAATGGCTGTTGCTCTAGCCGTATACGATGTTATAGTCTACATTATATCCCAGGTAGTCGCTCTGGCAGTATCCCCACTCATAGGCCTAGTAATAATAGTAGCAATAGTTGCAGATATCGTGCCAAGACTAAAGACTGAAGAGCTTGCATTTCTTATGCTCTCAGCTGGCTTCATAATACTCTTATTAGGTCTTATCGTGTCAGTTTTAGGGGCATGGGCGCTAGTACGGGCATCAATGTACATGGTATATGTGGCGTATATTGCTGGGCCTCTAAAGTCAGTGTTAACAGCGTCAGTGCCCTTCCTTATAACTGCTTTAGAGCCTCTCTTCCGCTCAAGGGGTAGGCCTCCTGGCGGACTGCACCATCGTAGTGTTTTGGTAGTATTTTATGCTGTATTATCAGTGCTGATTTTTACGTTGTTGCTGAACTGGGTACATGCAATATATTCCGCGGTAGGCCCTTACAATATAGCTTTGACATATGATGTTTTAGAGTTTGGGCTTGTACTGCTTGCCATGTTGTTTATGGTTCCTCTTTCTCTTTCTGTGACGCTAACTGAGAGCGTGAAAGGTAAATGTAGAGCAATTATTGTGCTTATCATTGGAGTAGTTGGAGTAATTGCTTTAGAGCATGTTCTAACTCATAGGGTGGGGCTTGCGGTATTTGTGGTCCTCAATCTTGTTTACCCGCTGTTTGTGGTGCTTTTAATGGGGTCAGAGCTGAGGCAGATAGTGTTGTGCCTAGCTCGCCAGTTGAGGCAGAGGCTGTCTCGGCTAGTATGGCGGAAGGGTCCAGAATTGGTTTTTGCAGAAGCTGACTTCTCCTGTTAAGTATTGTCTTAATGTTCTCGGATACTGAAGTCCAATAGTGTGGCCTAGGTATAGGGGACTAGTGCTTCTGGGTTGCGTCGTAGGCGACGGTGGTAGCTGAGCCCATTAGTCTTGCGCCAGTCTACGTGGGCGCTGCATCTTGGTGTGTACGTTATGAGTAGGCTTAGTTCTCGTAATCTTCTACTGTACGCGTTTCCGTGGAGTGGAGCAGCCTCGATGAGGGGGTCTTTTGTTGGCCCACAGCTTGGCGGGTAGTAGTCTAGCATCTCTGTGAGGGCTTGGCCTTTGAGGTCTGATGGGTAAAGGACTAGCGGGTTTTTTGGCCTTGACGGGGGAGGGGATTGGCTGGTATGGTATGCGTGTTTTTGGGGAGGCTGTATAGTTCTTTTTCGTCCGTGTAGTGTTTTCTTGTTAGGTCGTATACTGTGCTTGTGTTCTTTTCTTGTGGTTTTCCTGGGACTCTGTAGGGGAGTCAAGGTGGATGTGGTCCTGGTGTTTTGAGT
>JALTZF010000102.1 GCA_027046265.1 Pyrodictiaceae archaeon | reverse complement strand
CCTCTCTTATCTTTTCTGGGTCATCAATAATATATGCTCCCATCTCCAAGTTCTCTTCTACAGTTAAGTCTGGGAAGATGTTCTCTGTTTGGGGTACAAAGCTCATCCCCATCCTAGTTTTAGCTTCGGGTGGTAGGTGAGTTATGTCGTCTCCTTCAAACAAGACTCTACCATCAAAAACTCTTGCTATACCATAAACTGTTTTTAGGAAAGTACTCTTGCCACTACCATTAGGACCTACAATAGCAACTATTTCTCCTCTATCAATTCTAAAGTCTATATCTTGTACAATGACCATTTTACCATAACCGCCGCTAAGCTTTTCTGTTTTAAGCACCGTAGAACCAGGCATAGCTTTACCACCCATTAAACCGAACCCAAATACGCGTCAAGAACTCTAGGATCTTCAACTATCTTCTCGGGAGACCCCTCAACAAGTACACGTCCTTCATGCATGACTATGACGCGTTCAACATAGTCGAATAAAACCTCAAGCCTATGTTCAATTACGAATATAGTGAGGCCTTCACGATTAAGCCTAACAAGTTGCTTGAATATATCGTGGGCAAGCTTTGGAGCAACACCTGCTGTAGGCTCATCAAGCAAGAGCACACGCGCATCACCCATGAGGGCTCTCGATAGATCTGTAAGCTTCATCTGTCCACCACTGACCTCTGCTGCCCTATTGAATGCTACTGGTAATAGTGAGAGCTTAGTTAGAACGGATTGAATCCTATTAATGAGCCTTGTTTTCTCCCATGCAACCCATTCTTTTCTCCCTAATAGTGCTGACAAAGCGTTAGAACCTGGTCTTTCACGTGATGCAGTTGCCGCATTCTCTGCTACAAGCATGCCATGCCATAAACGCGGGACTTGGAAGCCTCGCACGAGGCCACGCTTATAGAGTTCATAAGGTGGTAGCCCAGTTACTCTTTCGCCATAGAGATATACATCACCACTATCAGGTGTATAGATGCCCGTTATAACGTTAAACAATGTTGTTTTACCACTGCCATTAGGCCCTATAAGCCCTACAAACTCTCCCTCACGTATTGTTATTGATACACCGTCAAGTGCACGTACGCCACCAAAGTATTTGCGGAGATCAACTGTGCGTAACACCTCTACTCTCGTCATAGCTCTTACCCCTCAACCATACTAGTCTGCGTCACATGCAACCCTTAAACATTAATGGTGTGGTATCATAGCTGCATAATTCGTTTGTGTAAATGATTAAACTATTTTTACATTATTGAATATATAATAGATCGCTTATTTCGCCATAGATTTGAGAAGTTAATTAAAAGCCGGTTCGATTGAGAGTTTAAAAAGAGGCAGTGTTTGGCTTTGTAATTAAAAGATGGTTGTGTTCTCTATGCTAGCTTGTACGCCATTCTATTTGTCCTGTTGAGGAGTGCCAGATACCGACCTCGACATACTGTCCATTCTTAACGGCTACTAGTGAGTAGTCTGCAAATGCCGCATCACCATTCTCGTTTAGCATCTTATGCCCAGTTGCACCCATGAAGTGGGCCGCAACTGTGGGTAGGACCTCCTTGACGGCCTCGCCATCATACTTGCCTGCGAACATTATGCTTAGCATTGCCACCCAGGCAGCGTCATAGGCGTAGTAGGCGTATGGTGTCGGATCCTCGCCGTACTTCTCACGATAAAGTTTCTCGAAGTGTTCTGTTATTGGGTTGCGAGCTATAGCAGGCTTAGTTGCTAAGAACTCTACTTTCTCGAGGAATGCTGCTATGTTTGGTTTTTCGAGGAATGTCTTTCTTGCCATGCTGTCTGGACCAAACCATCTAACTTTGCTGAGTACATCTATCTTTGATGCTTGCTCAAGGATCTTTATTCCATCATCGTCGAAAGCTATTATTAATATTGCTGTCTTCTCGTCAGCCCCCATTTGCTGTACTTTAACTGCAAGCTGGTTAACTTCGTTTGATAAGTCAGGCTTATCAGGCTGATAGAGTATAGTCTCCACTTTTCCGCCTAGACCCTTAAAGGTGTCTTCTACAAGCTTGGCGAGGCCTGCACCATAGTCGTCGTTTCGCGCAATAATGACTAGCTTAGTGAATCCAAGGCCGTGTATAATCTTGGCTAGTGCTGGTCCTTGGACTGTGTCTGGTGGGGGCATTCTGAAGACATAGTCGTCTGGGAAGGCGGCTGCGCTTCCAGTACTGCTTGGGCTTATGATCACTATCTTTTGCTCATTTGCAATAGGCATGACAGCTCTTGTACAGCTCGTTGAAAGGGGTCCAATCACGACCTTTATACCACTGCTAGCAAAGCGCTTTATTACGTTGACAGCTTCTTGTGGGTCGGTCTTTGTGTCTTCATGGACGGGTTTGAATCGGAATGGCGCATTTATTGCTTCAAGTAACTGGTTCACCTCCTCTATTGCAAGGAGGGCACCTTTGAGTCTTCTTGGCCCGTCAACAGCGTAGCCTCCGCTTACGGATATTGCTAGGCCTATTGGTATTTCACCTGCGAGCCCTGTTCCCGTGGTTGTTTGCATAGGCTGAATAGCTGTCGCTAGTGTAGTAGGTGTTGCAGAGGGTGATGCAGTTGGTGTAGTAGGCTTTGTCGTAGGTTTAGAAGTTGCTTCAGAAGTTGTTGGCGTAGGTGTAGTCGTCGTCTCTTCCCCTTTCAACAAAAAGACTGCTCCAATAACTACTATTGCAATTACAATGGCTGCAATACCTATTGTGCGAATATTTGTGGGAGCCATGTTTTCACCCATGAGCTATCCATAATAGAATCCGAATCATATTTACTATAATCCCACCGCTAGACCAAGATATGAAACTTGATTAGTGTAGGTAAATAAGAATTTTGGTGATTATAATCTTTTATAGTATCATAGTGTCTCCAATAACGCAGTTGTTGTTAATAGTATAATAGGGTAATTATTGGAGTACGCATATTTAAATTTACGACTATAGTCGTAGTATGTTCTATGCTGTAGTCGTAGAAAGATATTCTATTAACCTTTCCTAAGCTGTCTAGCTTGCAGACGTGGAACAATGTCGTGGGGTATGCTGTGAGATGGCTAGGGATAGCGGTATTGTTAGCTGGGGAGCCTATGTACCAAGATATAGGCTTAAGGCCGAGGAAATAGTCAACCTATGGGGCTGGGATTCCAATATCCCGAAGAACCTTAATGTTGCTGAGAAAGCAGTGGAGAATGTTGACGAGGACTCTATAACTATGGGTTTTGAAGCAGCATACAATGCTATACTAAGAGCAAATATTAACCCCAAGAGGATAGGTGCCGTCTTCTTTGGTACCGAATCTAAGCCCTATGCTGTGAAGCCTAGCGCTACAGTAATAGCTGAAGCTCTTGGAGTCACTCCAGCGACCATGGCTTCAGACCTAGAATTCGCGTGTAGAGCGGCTAGTGAAGGTTTACGCTCAGCACTCGCTCTAGTCGAGAGCAAATACATAGAGTACGGGCTCGTCATAGGGTCTGACACTGCTCAAGCAAATCCTGGTGATGTCCTGGAGTACACTGCTTCAAGTGGCGCCGTAGCATTCATAGTTGGACCCTCGAAAGAGGCTGCAGCTATTCTCGAAGGCGTCTATACCTATGTGACAGATACACCAGACTTCTGGAGGCGTGGGCTTAGTCCCTATCCAAAGCACGGTGAAGCCTTCACCGGTGAACCAGCATACTTTAGCCATATAGAGGGAGCTGTTAGGGGGCTCATGGAGTCTCTCGGCTTAAAGCCAGACGACTTCGATTATGCTGTATTCCACCAGCCCAACGGTACATTCCCCCTCCGTGTAGGTAGAAGACTTGGCTTCCCTAAAGAGAAGATACTACCAGGCCTTGTGACTCCACTGATAGGTAATACCTACAATGCTTCTGCCTTGATAGGCTTCGCTAGAGTGCTAGAGCAAGCGAGGCCTGGCCAGCGAATATTGGTGGCTCCCTTTGGTAGTGGTGCAGGCAGTGATGCATACAGCTTCGTGGTTACAGACCGTGTCAACGGACTACGTGGTAAGGCGCCTAGAGTAGACGACTACATTAACGCTAAGAAGTATGTGAGCTACGCTGTTCACGCCAAGATGAGAGGGTTGTATAGAAGGATAGCTAATTGATTGTTGTTTAATTCACCGCTCTGATTGTAGGCGTAGTCGAGGTGTATGACTCATGACTCGTGTATACGTGAGTGGTGTTGGTCTTACAAAGGTTGGCAGACATTTTGACAAGGGGCTCATTGACCTAGCCGCTGAGGCAGCATTCAAAGCCATAGATGAAGCTGGCGTTGAACCTGAAGCCCTCGTTGTCGGGAACATGATGAGTAGTAGCCTGCAGCACCAAGACAATCTTGGCGCCTACATAGCTAATAGTATCGGTCTCCGTGGGATACCAGCATTTAAAGTCGAAGCAGCCTGTGGCAGTGGAGGAGCAGCAGTACATGCAGCCTTTAACATGATTAAGAGCGGGGTGTATAATGCTGTTCTTGTTGTTGGCGTCGAGAAGATGACTGACCATCCAACAGCAGTGGTTACAGAAGCCTTAGCACAAGCTGCCGATGCAGAGTACGAGCTATTCTATGGAGCATCGTTCACCGGGCTAAACGCATTGATGATGAGGTACTACATGGAGAAATACCAGGTCAGTAGGCGTGAGATGAGCTACTGGCCTGTAATGATGCACAAGAACGCTGTTGCTAATCCTTATGCCCAGATACGCCGCGAGATAAAGCTCGAAGACGTGGAAAAGAGCCAGGTTGTCGCTGACCCCATACGCTTGCTTGACAGTAGTCCTATAGGTGATGGAGCTGCGGCTGTTCTCCTGGTATCAGAGAACATTGTCAGTAAGCTAGCTGAGAAGCCTATAGTCGAGGTGGCAGGCTCAGCTATGGCAACAGATACAGTCGAACTGAGTAATCGCGAGTCACTCGATGCCATGCCTGCAGCAGCGCAAGCAGCAAAGAAAGCCTACAAGATGGCTGGTGTAGAACCTAGAGATATTGACGTTATTGAGATCCATGATGCCTTCACGATCAATGCTATAGTACTCCTTGAGGAGCTTGGATTCGCGCCGCGCGGGCAGGCAGCAAAGCAGCTTGCTGAGGGAAGATTTGCGCCAGGAGACAAGCCAACAGCCAACCCTAGTGGCGGCCTTAAAGCGCGTGGCCACCCAGTCGGGGCTACGGGTGTATACCAGGTAGCAGAGGTAGTTATGCAGCTTCGTGGAGACTTCCCAGGTGTGAAGGTCGATAAAGCAGAGATTGGGCTTACGTCGAATATAGGTGGTGATGGTTCATCACTTATAGTCCATGTTTTAAAGCGTGTATAACCTTAGTCCATAGATCTGTATTGTAGTTCATAGGAGGTGTATGGTGTTGAGGCTAAGCCCGGCGCAGATATGGAGGACTAGAATACCACGCTACCGCTTGATAGGCAAAGAGTGCAAGAAGTGTGGCCGACGTCACTATCCACCAAGGCCAGCATGCCCTTACTGTGGTAGTAGAGAGCTTATTGAGGTCGAGCTTCCAAGGACGGGTGTTATTGAGAGTTTCACTGTAATCTACACAGTTATGGAGGGTTTCAAGGATCGGGCACCACTAATAATTGCTACAGTAAAACTCGATGATGGAACTAGGGTCGTTGCCCCAATCACTGATGCTGAGCCCGAGGATGTCAGGACTGGTATGCGTGTAGAAGCGGTGTTGCGAAGGATACGCGATGATGGATCCTACGGGTTAATAGGTTACGGTACAGTGTTTAGGCCAACAATACTAGTTCACAAAACAAGCTAAAAACATGTTTTTAAGTCTCCTAATCACCCTCTATATGTTAGCCCTGCTTTACTCCTCCTCTTCCAAGTCTTTTGTGTGCTTGTGCAAGCTCGTTCGCTGCGAGAGCCGCCAAGAGGTTTAGTTCTCCAGCAAGTACTGTAGCAGCTATTATTTCTGCAAACTTCCTAGCATTAACACCTGGAGGATCGCCTCCGCCCGCAACGCCTAGGAGTTCGAGTGCTTCACGCTGTGTTGGAAGCCTTGTTCCTCCACCCACTGTTCCAACCTCAAGACTTGGCAGTGTTACTGAGATGTAGAGGTCTCCATTTCCACGTATTTCTGTCCATGTGAAAGCCATACTGCTCTCAACAACCTGTGCAACATCCTGTCCAGTAGCTATGAATATGGCAGCAATAATGTTGGCAACATGGGCATTAAAGCCTCCTAATGCTCCAGCGTAGGCGCTTCCAAGAAGATTCTTTGCTTTTGCAACATAATCTATGTCCTCTGGCGTAGCTTTCAGAACCTTAAGTATTACATCACGTTTTATCAGAGCCTCTGCTATTACTGTTTTTCCTCTCCCAAGGAGTATGTTTATTGCTGTTGCCTTCTTATCTGTACACATATTACCACTAAGGGCTACAAGGCTTGCCTTGCCGGGATAGTTCTCTAGTATATACCTTGCAGCAGCATCGCTGGCTATTGTCGCCATGTTCATGCCCATAGCATCACCAGTACTATAGACCATACGTAGCCATACAAGGTTGCCAGCAATGAATGGCTGTACCTCTACAAGCTTGCCATGCCGTGTTGTTGACTCAGCGGCACGCCTTACCCCATCAATATTATCCCTAACCCACTCCACAAACTTTACAGCATCAATTATACTAGGAGTCCAGAAGAGAGGTGCACGCGCCATACCATCTCTTATAACTCTCGCTTTTGCAGCTCCACTCAAAGTAATAGCCTTAGCCCCACGATTAATACTGGCAACAAGAGCTCCCTCAGTAGTAGCTAGAGGTACATAGTACTCCCCATGCGCATACTCTCCTTCAACGCGTAAAGGTCCAACTACGCCAACGGGAACTTGGACTGCCCCAATGGGGTTCTCAATGTTTCTCCCAACAAGCTCCTCAAAGTCAAGTATTGTACTTCCAATACTAGATAAACTTACACCATACATACGCTCTAAGGCAAGCCTCCTAGCCAAAGCACCAGCATTACTATTACCAAGAACCTTATCTGCTTCATGCATCTTAAGCTCTCCACGGACAAGCTTATCAACTACTTCATCAAGTCTTGTCTTACTATACCTCTCATCACTGAGATCCAATGTATGCACCCACAAGCTCATAGAAGTATTTTAAATGCCTCACTTTGATATAATGTAGATTTTACGATATTTATATCTAATAGCAAAAACGAGAATGCTAGGTTTAAAAGTAACACAATTAAATTTATCACATAAGTCCATTGCATAATTATGTATCATGGAATGCTAATCTGTGGGTTCAACATCTATTGCCGTACTAACCTCTCTTCTCTCACGATAAAGCCAGCACTTTGCAACATGGTGTGTTCCGACCTCAAAGTATGGTGGTTCCTGTTTTGAGCATATAGGCATTGCCTGGTCGCATCTTGGTGCAAACCTACACCCTGGTGGCGGGGCTCTAAGATCAGGTGGTTGGCCAGGTATATAGATTAGCTTATCCTTTGGTCCATGAAGCCTAGGTATAGCCCTTAGTAGTGCCTTAGTATAAGGGTGTTGTGGGTCTCTATAGACTTCATCGCTTGGCCCGTATTCTACGATGTGGCCAGCATACATTATTGCAATCTTATCCGCTAACTCAGCTATGACGCTTAAGTCGTGGCTTATCAAGATGACAGCCATGCCGAGTTCGCTCTTTAGTTGCTTTATAAGGTTGAGTATCTGGGCTTGCACTATTGTGTCAAGCGCTGTTGTAGGCTCGTCGGCAATAAGTATTGGAGGATCGAGAGCGAGAGCCATAGCTATTACTACTCGCTGCTTTTGGCCTCCACTGAGTTCATGTGGGTACCTCCACGCTATGCTTTCATCAAGCCCAACCATTTTTAGTAACTCTACAACTCTTCGATAAGCTTGCTCCTTATCCATGCCCCTATGAACAATCATGGGCTCAGCTATTTGCTCCCAAACTCTATAAACTGGGTTTAAGGCGTTCATAGCCCCCTGGAATATCATACTTATTTTTTGCCATCTAACCCTTGATCGTATCTCATCTTCACTCATTGTAGTGATATTTTGGCCGTCAATAATTATTTCACCTTTAACTATCCTTCCAGGTGGTGGTACTAAGCGTAAGAGGGCCCACGCTAAGGTAGACTTACCGCAACCGCTTTCGCCAGCTATACCCAAAACTTCTCCCGGTTTCAATGCAAAACTAGCGTTTTCAACTGCGTGGACTATTCCTCGGAGAGTGTAGTAGTACACGTGTAAATTACGGACTTCTAGTATAGGGGGCACAGCCTCCGCCCTCCAACATGCTAGCACATTTACCAGCTGATTCTACCAGACTTGTGAGTAGGGTTTGGCCAAACTAAAAACTAATCTATCTAATTTAAGCTAGGTTGCGCTACTAGCTATCCCCATTCATGTTGTAAGGGAACTAATTTACAATTCTTCAAGTATTGTGGGTGTTCCAGAGTTTATAAGGTATTAGCCCTAGTTCTACTAGCCCCCAACCCCTTAGTCTATTCTTGCTAGTAACGAGACTTAGTGGCGCTGAGAGCCTTGGCACGAGTAGAGGATTTCGCAAAAGTGTGGAACCCCCAGCCCAAGGGGCCAGGTGTCATTGACAAGATAAAGAACACTATTAACCCACCGCCACCGCTAAGACACAAGCTCGCAGTAGCACTATACAAGCTACGCGTCCAGAACAATAAGCTAGAATACATAATAGCTAAGATGAAGGAGCGCGACCAGGCACTCTTCGAGAAGGTTGTCCAGGCACACATGGAGAAGGATACACAGCGCGCAGCAATGTACGCTGCAGAGGTAGCTGAACTCAGGAAAATGATAAAGAGCCTAATGGTTGCCAAGTATGCAGTCGAGAGAGTCGCGCTGAGACTAGAGACTGTAATGACAATGGGTGACGTACTAGTAGGTCTTGCCCCTGTAGTAGGGGTCATAAAGGATCTACGCCGCTACCTCACTGGCCTAGTGCCAGAGATAGGTCTTGAGATGGCTGAGATTGGTGAGATACTTGAGAGCGTTGTGACTGAAGCGGGTGAATTCACAGGATTCATGAGCATGCCAAGTGGCGTGTACAGCGAGGAAGCAAAGAAGATCATGGAAGAGGCAGCTGCCATAGCAGAGCAGAGAATGAAGGCAGAGTTCCCAGAGCTGCCAAGCGCATTCCCGACACCGGGTGGCAGCCAACAAAACAAGTAAACATCTTATGGATTCATAGAACTTTTATCTATGGGTCAATCAAATAAGCTGAGTTTAGGCAAGTGCAGCAATTAAGTTATATCCCAATGGTTTTTCATACTTACCTCCACCGAGCCTAGTTTAGCCTCTCCTTGCCCCTATTCTAGTAGTTTGATTCGGCTAATCCATTAACCATGTTATGCTTCTGTTTAGTAGTATTTAAACAAGTAAGAATGTATTCTCGTTATACGGGAAGGACGCAGTTATGTTGCTCGAAGTCCGCGGAGCCAAGGTTATCGCTAATAACAAGACAGTACTGGCCAATGTAGAATTTGTCATTGGAAATCCCGGAGTATACGTTATAGTAGGACCTAACGGCAGCGGTAAAACGAGCTTCTTGTCTGCATTGGCTGGCCGACCAAGCTATAGACTTCTAGGAGGTGTAGCCAGATTTAGAGGTGAAGACATCAGCAAGTTAAGCCTCTTGGATAGGGCTAGGAAGGGTCTTGTTCTCGGGTATCAGATTCCTCCCAGACTTAGAGGTGTAAGGCTAGTAGATCTTGTTAATGAAATAGATAAGGTTTACATGTCTAGAGAAGAGTTTGGATGGCTAGAGGAGAGACTTGGGGTAAAAGAGTTCATGGAGCGTAGCCTAGAGAGTTTGAGTGGTGGTGAGCGGAGAAGGGTGGAGGTTTACCTTGTAATGCTTCAGAGGCCTAGTGTCGCGCTACTAGATGAGCCCGATAGTGGTGTGGATATAGACTGGCTTGAGAGGCTTGCTGAAGTTATTGAGTGGGCTGTATGTGTGAAGAATATTTCTGTTGTACTTGTAAGTCACACGATAGGATTTATTTGGAGGCTTTTAGGCATGAATATTATACGTGAAATCTATCTAGCATGGAAAGGCGTTCTTACACGTACAGGGCTTGAGGCTGAGGTTGCTCTGCACGCGTTGCGTGAAAAGGGCTTCAATGGCTTAGCCAGAATGTTTAGACGTAGCGAGCTGTCCAGTGGAGGGTAATACTTATGGCACTAATTGCGGATAAGTCTAAGCTCATGGAGAGAATTCAGTTACCTGACCCTCTAGGGTACAACGTAGATGTTAAACCAGTATTCGTGGAAGAGGATTTAGGCGAGGATGCCGTCTATAAGGCTGCTCAGGGTCTTGGTTTTGATGGAAGAATATTGGCGCAAGCAAGCTACGTTGTTGTAAATGAAAAAGCTGCTTTGGATATCATGAAGCGCCGTGTTGAGCGTGAAGGAGGCTATGTACTGGGTATCCTTGAGGCGTTGAGGGAAATTCCTGAAGTGCGGCGTGTTGCCTGGACTGTTATGGATCCTTTGGTAGACAAGTACACTTCGCTAATAGCTTTGCTTGAAGGTGAAGAGCGTGTTGAGGGCTATGTAGTTTATGTGCCCAGGGGCGTGAAGATAGAGTTCCCATTGTATACATGTATGCTTATAACTAAGCGGTATGGAAAGCAGTTTCTCCATAACATAATACTGCTTGAGGAGGATAGCGAAGCTACTGTGGTGACTGGCTGTGCGGTGGCACCAGAAGCTTATTACAGTCTACATGTAGGCATTACTGAGATCGTTATAAGACAGAGAGCCCGGCTAAACTATGCTATGATTCATAGCTGGGCTCCTGACACACATGTGAGGCCTCGTACGACTGTAAGAGTCGAGGAGGGTGGGAGTTTCATCTCCTACTATGTGCTTCATGG
>JALTZF010000101.1 GCA_027046265.1 Pyrodictiaceae archaeon | reverse complement strand
GGGCGGTAGCCAAAGGCTACTATGCCGCTAAGAGTCTAAGCGAGCTAGTTTCTCTAAGCGACTATGTGCTAGTAGCAACTCCTCCACGGGTAGCGCGAAGGGTCATAGGAGTGCTCTCCTCCATGGGAGTAAAGGACAGAGTAATCTTTGACATAACGACGTTCAAGAAGGAAATAGTCGAAGCCTACAAGCAACTACCTCGAGAAGCCAAGGCTGCGAGTGCCCACCCTCTCTTTGGCCCTGGAGCTAAGAGGCCTGAGATGCATACTGTGGCTGTAATACCGTTGCCAGGAAGAGAAGATGATTTCATCTATGTGGAAGAGTTCATGCGTAGCCTCGGCTTCCAGGTCATAAGGGTAGACGTGGAGACCCACGACAAGATAATGGGAGTCGTGATAGGGGGATCCTATACTGTAGCAGCACTAGTAGCAGCACTCCTAGCAAGCCACAACAATCCAGGAGAAGTGCTAGAGCTGGCGGGTACAACATTTAAACACCTATTAGTACACCTGAAAAGTATACTCAATGACTCCCCGGACTTCATAGAGTATATACTCTCAAACAGGGAAACAAGGAAAGCTATGAGAACCATGCACAAAGCACTACAAGAAATCCTAGCAAACCCGGCAAGAGGTGTTGGGCTATTAGAATGGGCTAGAACACTCTGGAGTCCAAGAGAGATAGGAGAAGCCTACAAGAAGCTCTACATGATAGTAGAAGATAACTAGTAGCCTATGGTAAACAGGAAGCTCTGTGCAATGCTGCCATGAAGACAGTACACTATGGGTTGTGTTGTACTTCAAAATACATTTTATTATATTATATTTTCTCTAGGCGAGGCTCTCCTCTCCTCTGCTAGCTTCTTTGCCAGTTCCACTATGGCTTCTGCATCCATAATTTCATCTATTGCCAGTGGCTCCTTTGGTGATTCCTTGAGTGTTATTACTCCGGCGTGGGCTATGCCTAGACTGTGTATCCAGTCTGCTACCTCTCGAGCTTCTCTGGCATTCATGCTGCCCATGTTTACCTCATACCCCCAGAGTGCTCTGCCCTTCTTGTCTAAGCGTACAATGTCTATGTCTTTGGCTCCTTGTACGCTATAGCCTCTGGCAAGCCCTTTGGCTCTAGCCATCATTTCGCCAATATTGAATGCTAGTTCTACACCATACCTCGACTTTACAGTCTCGGGTGAGGGTTCTACCCCTAATTCGTCTACTTCGTCAGACAAGCTGTAGAGTAGCGCGAGTAGGCTGCTACGGTGCCTATAGTATCGCCGGCTACCCCTAGTCCTCCACAAGGGCACCTTCTCGACAAGCCCTATCTTTTCTAGGACGCCAAGTATGCCAGTTGCACTACTAGGTGAAGGGTCTTCTGTGAGGCCAGCCTCGTAGAGCCTCAATGCTATGTCTGAAGCCCTCCAATACCCCTTGGCTAGTAGGCGGAGCACGGCATCATAAGTCCTAGTTAGACTCCTGCCCTCTTCCTCGAAGATCTCCCCGAGGAGGCCACGAGCTGCTGGTAGGAGCCTCACCGCCTCACTAGCTAGTACCTCCCAGGGCTCGCCTTGCAAGTTTATGTGGCGGAGTATCCACGGGTCTCTAGCTATGATAGACCAAGCAACAGCCTCCCATGCCGAGGACAGTGCATTGGCTAGAGAAGCAATAGTGTCTTCGAGAGATGCTATGTCAACCTTGAAAGGGGTTAATAAGCCCAAGAGAGGGCTTCCACGCTCAAACACTTTGTCCACAATTGATAGGCTTGAACCACAGAGCTGAAGCCCCGACTCAGCCTCCCAGCCTACAGAAGCTATTAGCTCCCAGTATTTCTCCGGGAGCCTCTGAAACTCATCAACAACAACGAGGTGGCCAGGCTTTTTAAGCATTGAAATAGCATGGTCTATGCATTCTCTTAGTCCAACTACTCTAATACCCTGACCTCTGTCATCAACAATGCATGCACCGTCACGGGTCACTGTGACGTAGACACTCCACTTACTACAGCGCCGGAGAAGCCATGTTTTCCCCGTCTTTCTACGGCCATATACTAGGATCCACTGCTTCTCGATCTTGCTGAGAAACTTGCACTCCCACCTATCAATAATGACATGCATATAACCCACCCTATATAATACTAGTTATATAACACGAATTATATAAGTTGATAAGCAACTTCTACAAGGGAATAACCAACGCTTACAGCATAGTCAATTCCAGGAAGACCCAACTACTTACCCTTAAGTAAGATATTTGGGGACCCATAATTTGCAGGGGGACAAACCGTCTAGTAGTCTTATTCAGCCCAAGTCTTATAGGTGTATGCAAGTG
>JALTZF010000100.1:12628-39887 GCA_027046265.1 Pyrodictiaceae archaeon | reverse complement strand
GTTATTTCTATGTAGCCCTGGTGTTTATTGTCTTACCGGGCTGTGCTAGACAAGTGTCAATGATATCGAAGGTGAGAAGTGTGTTACAATTCGATGAAATAACATCGCTTGTCAATGGTGTTAGAGCGCTGAGTTATGCTGCACAGTTATCTACCTATCATAGAATACAGGGTGGTAATGAAATAGTAGAGGCATCACTTCTTGTTAAAGAGATTATTGAAGATGAAGGCTTAGCTGACACTGTGCAGTATATCAATGTTAGTGGATGTCCGCAACTTACTAGTAAAGGATGGTTCGTCGAGGCTCCGTATGGGTGGAAACTGGATTATGCTGTAGTCCAAGTGAAAACTGCTAACGGATGGAAAGACGTTGTGTCTACCAGAGACAACCTGTTGGTAGTAGCTGTCCATTCGCCGTCCGGAGTCGTTGAGGGTATTGCTGGGTTTAATGCAAGTCATGAAGCGGTCATCACACCAGAATTGAATTACTGGTCTCCTAGCCTCAAAGAGAAGCGCGATAGCGGGGGGGCAGTAATCTTCTCGTGGAGTGGACCCGGCTATAGGTACTATGGCTTATTTCCTCCCTGCAACTCTCCGGAGCCTAAGGCTCCTGCACTAGTTCTGCCCCAGAGTAAAGCCGAGAAGTTGCATGGAGCCAAGATCAGAGTAGAAGTTGCAGCTAAGTATACTCAACATACAATGCCAGTTCTACGTGCAGTCATAGGTGATGGTGGAGAGAAAAGGGTCATATTCATAGCACACATATGCCATCCAAGTCCTGGTGCTCACGACAACGCTAGCGGTGTCTCTGTATTATTAGAGACAGTACGCGTTCTCTCTAAGTATAAGAGGGTGCTCAGGGAGAGTGGGCTTAGTGTAGAGGCGTGGTTTGTGCCGGAGTACACTGGCTCAGTACATTTAGTAGAAACAGTTTCTCTCGACAACGTTATAGCTGGAGTGAGCGTTGACATGGTGGGCGCACACTTACCTCATACGGGTGGACGCCTACTATACGTGCTCTCACCGTTACCCCTGGCTTCTCATCTAGACATGTACTTGTATCAGAGCCTCCTCAAGGCCTTTGACGAGATTGAATCTATAGACTTAGTGGGATACCAGTCTGGTAGCGACCATGACGTCCTTCTTAGTAAGGGGATACCAGCCAGTATGGTTAACGAGTGGCCAGACAAGTATTACCACACGAATCTCGATCGACCAGACAATCTCTCATCTGATAGACTGGCCCGAATAACCTCCGCAACAGCATATGCCGTGTTAAGAATGGCTGCAAAGGGTACAGACACTGAGAGACTAGTAGAGTGGACTAGGTATATTGTTCTACATCACATCGTGCGCTATCAGAGTGACCCCAATGATGCAAGCATACTCATAAAAAATATAGAACAAGTTATTAGAGAAAAAGAGGTGAAAAAAGATGAGCTTACGTTGAAGCATAGAGGACCCATTTCAAGGTCTGTCCTAGCAAACATGGATCCAGACTCTCTCCTGCTTCGCATAAAGGACTGGAAAGTCTCGGGCGTAGTAAACTACATGATTCCAGTACTCCTCTCTGCCACTGGGTCCAAGTATTTAACTAAGCTCTACATGAGAGTTCGTGGATATGGAAAGTATGGAGGATACGTAGAGGCTATAGCTCAACTACTTAGTAGCCGATATTAGTGTGTCCCTGCTAACCATAGAGATCAGCTTAGACAGAATGTATACCGCAATCAAGTAGAGTACAATTATTTTAGACGTAGACTGGTGATAATGGTGCCAGCAGGTGGGCGTGTTACTGGCGAGGCTGCTACTAGGCTCTATAAGAGCGTTATGAAGCCCGTGTACTGGCATCTAGACTACAAGGTAGTAGTTGTAGGCCATGAATGGAGTAGGGACTCTACTATACCTGTAAGAGTGACGCAACCCGGCGATATTAGACCAGCACTTAACCATGACACAGAGGTTGTTCGTGGAGCCATAGAGTATAGTATTGGTAGGAAAGCGCTGAAGCATATTCTTCCAAGTGGACTCATATACTTAAACAAGATACAAGCCGTAGATGCTGCTGATGAGATAATAGCCGGAGGACTTGTCATAGGTGCACGAATATACGATATCTATAAACGCAAATGGATATTCAGACCAAGTAGGCATACTGCACAGCTTATAGTTGACGAACAACTAGGTTACTATGCGATACTAAGAGACAAAGCGAAGCCTGGAGATGTTCTTCCCAGCTCCTCCATCGAGTCTGGCGAATTACCTGAGGATACTGGGTTGTATATCGCGTTTAGAGCACCTCCAAACACTGTTGGTGTTGCAAAGATACTCAATGGAGGTAAGCTGAGGATAATACATGTATGGAGAGATCTAAGGGAGCCCCTAAGACCTAGGCCGGGAGCTGATAGAAGTAAGCTTGTTGAGGCTCTAGATGCTCACCTTGATAGGCTTGAAAGAGACTCGATAAGGTTTCTTGAACATACAAAGAGTCTTGGCGAGCCACTAATAGCTCTCTCCGGCGGCAAGGACAGCACCGTCGCCGCATCAATAGCTGTTAAAGCCGGGATAACAAGAGGCTACTTCTTTGATACTGGGATAGAGTTTCCAGAAACAATAGATACTGCGCACATTGTTGCTAATAAGCTTGGAATAAACCTCCACGAGATAAGTGCAGGCAATACATTCTGGAAGGCACTAGACGTTTTCGGGCCACCAGCAAGAGATTACCGGTGGTGCTGCAAAGTAGTCAAATTCGGTCCTCTAGCTAAGGGGCTTAAGCCTCTCATCAAAGACAGAATGGTGACTATAACTGGGCAAAGAGCCTTTGAGTCTACACAACGTGCACAAGCAGGCAAACTAAGCCCTTCAGCATCTACTGGTAAGAGAGACTTGCTAGCAGCCCCCATACAAGAGTGGACCAGCCTCGAAGTCTATGCGTACATATGGCGTGAGAAGCTACCCCTAAACCCTATATACCAACTAGGGTACGAGCGCGTAGGCTGTTACTTATGTCCAACGAGTAGGCTGGCAGAGATAGAGAACGCAAGAAGGTTTCACAAAGACCTATGGTCACGATGGGACGACTACTTGTATAGATACGCGAGAAAACATGGTCTGCCCCGAGAGTGGGTTATATATGGCTTTTGGCGCTGGCGTTTTAGTTACCCAGCAGAAATAAGGCATTTAGCAATAAAACTTGGCCTAAACCCAGAAAAGATGATTGAGAAAATAGTTAGCATACATGTAGGTCATAGCATTGACTTCACTAGAGAGGGAGAATGTCACACCTTCTACTTAAACAACCCTAGTTTTGAACCGTCTAAAGTCTTTGCTCTCTTGAGTACAACAAAGATAAAAGACAAGGCACGCATGGAGAAGGATGGAACAATAGTCGTTATTGACGAGGAGTCTAAAATCATACTACGTCTACGACCAACTGGTGTATTAGAGATTTGTGGTAAGGGGCTCCAGAGGCTTCGCCCACAAAAAGTTGCCGCAATCTCAAGAAGAGTACTAGCCCCAGCCTATATGGCCGGGGTCTGTAGCGGCTGTGAAGTTTGTGTTGCTTCATGTCCTACAAGGGCTCTTAGGGCCCCAGCTAGCCTCAATGAAGACGTCTGCATTGGATGTATGACATGTAGCTTTGTTTGTCCTTCGGCAGGCAAACTTTCACATCATGCCGTCATCGCTGTTGAAAAAGCTATAGCTCAATGGCAACGTAATACTCTTAAGAAGAAAACGTATAGATATAAGGTAAATCAAAATAGAATAAAGCGGAGAGGTAACGGCAGATGATATGGTGGCTCATCTACATATCAGTGTTCATTGTGTCAGGACTAATAGGTTATGGCGTTACAACCTACAATCCAGCTATAGCAGACGAGTTAATAAGAAGGATTGCAGAGCAAGTAAGCAGTGTTGAACTCACGACACTAGGCATATTCCTACATAACTTAAGGGCAAACTTGCTGCCTCTTCTGCCATACATCCTCCTATTACCAATAGTGAAGGAGAGAAGGAGAACACGCATAGTACTAGCATTGATTCCTTTGCTCTCTATTATTCTAAACGGTGCTGTTATTGGTAGTGTGTACTCATACTTACTCAACAATCCAGCAATATCTAAAGTCTTATACACAGCATGCGGGAGTAATGCATACGTAATTCCCCTCGCCCTAATACTGCCACATGGCATACCCGAAGTCTTAGGCTTGACTGCTATAGCATCAACACCACTCACTATAGAGTTTGGTGACGAAAAGAGATACTTTACGGCCTTAGTAAAAGTGTTATTGGGAGTTAGCCTCCTACTTGCCGCGGCATATATAGAGGCTAACTTGACCTTACGAGTAGCAATTAAGGCCATAAGCATATTCTGCGAAGAATCGTTAATCACTGATATTATTAAGAATCTTAACCCCTAAACGAATCATCGACACTACGTTTTACCTAAATAGCTAGCTTGCACACTTTACCTCTTGAGACTTCTCATATGCTGACACCACATCATCATGAATCCTTGTAGCCAACTCACGTGCCTCCTCGGGCTCAGCATAAACCACGATTATTGGTCTACTAGCAAACCACACAAACCCTTTAACATTATATTGTCCAATAACACTACTTAGTATGCTCTTCACACTATTACCATGTTTTAATCCGTCTCCAACAATGACTACACTAGCCACACTAGATGAGTTGACGCCATGTCTAACCCTACCTACAAGTTCTGGCTTAGCTACAATACTAATGTAAGCACCATAGCTCTGTATAATGATGGATTCAACATTTTTCTCTTCCTCAAGTTGGTCTTTTATTCTACTTACGATGCCGTATACAGCATCTTTAATAACTTCAGTCGCATAATCATTAACCATTAGTAGACCATCTACCAAGCCTATGTACTTTATTGGGGGACCAGTACTCTGGTCACTGATTACTGTCTCGCTACCTTCTTCCAGTGACACTACCTTAACCATTGTGCCGGTTTCAGCTACAGTCTTGAGTGTTTTCATGCTAATACCTAGACCCGAGTATAATGTTATTTCAATAGCTTCAATATAGCTAATACTCGGTATTATGCATGCTTTACGTGCAGACTGCAGGTTTGTAGTAAGGAATAAGGGTCTGTCTGTATACAATACAAGCTCGTTTGCTTTGAGTAACTTAGCAATAATTGCAGCGGAGTAGTTATCATCGCCACCATCAAGCAACATAATCCTCCCATCAATATTGCCTACCGTTCGCCCAGTAATCACAGGCACAACATTTTTATCAATTAGCGGAAGAAGCTTCCTTTTAACTAGCGTAGCTGATTTCTCTATGTCAATTGTAGCCCTTAACGGGTTACCGTAGGCTATTAATCCTGCTTCACGCCCATCAAGCCAAATAGATTCTATTCCTCGACTACGCAATACTGCCGCCATTAAAACAGCTGAGAATCTTTCACTGAAAGATAGAATTAGCGCCTTAACGTATTCTGAAGCCTCGCCTGTATTCCTAATAACCCACATAAGCTTTGTTAATTCATCAAATAACCTTGTAAATTCATTTAACAGAATAGAGAATTCCTTGTCAGAAGAAACAGAGCCCCGAGCTATTGAGTAGTATCTCTCCATGATACTCCTTAATCTAGGTTCCCAGCCTACCGGATTTTTAATAATTTCTAGTAAGACCTCATGAGCGCCCTTTACTGAAGGAATAACCACGATAACTTTTCTGCTCTTTTCAAGTTGTTCTCTTATTTTCTCTGCCACTAATATGAAGCCATTAGAGTCTCTGAGCAGTGCACTACTAGGTTTGATTATAGTTATCAAAGTAACGCCCCCATGAGATCATAGATTGTAGAGAGTATAAAGATGTAAATAGCCTATTTAACAAAGCAACAATAAAATGATGGTTCTTGTCTTTGCTCATTGCCAATTAAAATATTGGTGAGGCACTCTATTTTAGACTACACAGAAAGGGCTATAGCTGGGCTAGAGATCCTGGGTAACCAATGTTCCCTAAATGGTCGAGTAAAGAGAAGACATTATACTGTGTAGGGAGTGTTTCACATTGAGCAAAGAGTTGCAAAGAGTCTTCAGGGTGTACGTGCTAGATACAAGTGCATTAACCGATACAAGACTGCGTAGCATACTTGGCGCAGGAGATATAGACGAAACTATACGTATGCTAGCTAACATAATAGCAAAAGCACGAATAACTCATTTTATAGAAGTTTATATTCCACCTTCAGCATATGAGGAGGCCAGACGTTTCTTACTAGCAAACGGTGTAACTATACGGAGTTTCGAACAACTTGCCACTTGGCTTACAGTTAAACCACCATCACGCCATGAACTAAGCTTGCCTGCATCAGTGCTCCGAGACCTCGTAGACGAGTACCGGCAGAGAATAATGCGTGGCCTCCGTGTGGCAGAAGAACATGTACGACGAGCTTTCGAGAGCGGGTCAAGAATCGGAGATGTTATGGACACAATTACACATAACCAAAAACTTGGCGCACTAATACGTGGTTTGCGTGAAAGATACCGTGAATCAACAAGACATGGTGTTGTCGATAGTGTTGAGGATATAGACGTGATCCTTCTCGCATACGAGCTAAAAGCTATTCTCGTGACGAACGATGATGGGGTACGTAGGTTAGCTGAGGCACTAGGCATTATAGTTATTGATCCAGTGAAATTCATTAACATACTGCTTGGCTTACTGAAATTTTCTCCCTCTAAGGAGCGGGTCGAGCAATCTAAGACTATGGAGGTTGGCATAAATGAAAGAGAGTGAAGCCGTCATATGGAAACCAATAGCTGCAGGAGTAGTCCTTCTAGGTTTCTCTACAATATTTGCCCTCTATGCTTTATTAACACTTGTTTTGATTTCAACAGAACTAACTTTAACGAATACTATAATATGCCTAATAGCATCATCTGCACTCTCTAGCTTAATAGTTTATGTAGTACCACGCATGATGGCTAGATATTTTTCTAAGCTATTGCAGCACTTGGAAATACAAAGCATGGAAAGCATTGAGAGTGATGAAATATATAATTCATCGAGAAACACAGACCCTAACAACGCTAGAGAAGAGGTACGCTACAAAGGTGAAATGATAGTCGCTGCACTATACAAACTGTCTAACGAGTGGCCTTTTGTAGCGGCAACACTCGCTATACCAAGCATATTGTATGCTACTCTGATATATAGCCATATCTATACAATCACAAATGAGATACTTCAAAATCTCACAAGTGTACAAGTTGACGATTTAGATTGTAAGCTTCCAAAACCATCACTTGCATCAATCATTATAGCAGCTTCGCTGGGTATGGCATCACCTATAGTAGCTCTATGGGTTAATAAGGCAGGCAAATGCATAGATAAGTCATGTAAGCTATCATCCTTAAGTGAATCCAATCAGTCTCTTGTAGAAGATGCAGAGCCTTATCGTGGTAACAAAGCTCGAGACGAGAAGCAGACAGTCATGTACGATAATGAAACACTTACAAGAGTTGATTAGTGATTGTCTTTCTGTGAGCTTAGTGGTATTAGTCTATGGGTGCTAGCCCGCTTTCGAGTATCTTCTTTACTTGTATTGCTGTCTCCTTTATCTTACCTAGCTTAGCTAGTATCATACCGTTAAGCTTCGTTTTTCTGAGCACAATGATGTCTATCCCCATTTCGCTCATGTACTCTATGAACTCGTTTAGCTCATCTTCATTACTGAATTCTAATTCAAACTCTTCGTAGACGCTCACGCCTCTTGCAACGCTACGAACAGTATCTATGGCGGGTTCTAGGATGGCGAGGCCTATTTCTGTAGCAAGTTGCTCGATTTTATTGGGACCCAAGTCCTCCTCGTAGGCTCTAAAGATCTCTCTTATGATTCGCGAGAACAAGAAGCTTCTCCCCTCCTCCATAAAGAATTTCATGCCGATGCGTATATCCTCTATATTCGTGTAAGTTGTAGTGTACTTGAGAGGTGGAACCCTATATTCGGGATCTTTTAGTACCACTCCTTCTCGGCCATCATTGTTTAAGCTTCTAACAATTTCCTTAAATTCTTCAATGTCATTCTTGTTTATTATGCCGTGAACAGGTACATGGGGTATGCTATAGGACTCTGTTATTTCATCTCTCTTGCTTGGCGGCACTGGTGTCCCCTTATAGAATAGATCGAACACAAAGTATCCAAAGCGTGGTGCTTCAGGGTAGTAGTATCTTGTATAGGGGTTTTCTAGGCCTATAACTTCGCCCGCTACAAAGTAGTCTTCGGGGTCTAGTTCTCTAAACATGCTCTTTAACTTCTCGCCTAGCATCCTTGTGATCCTATTTGTTGTATATGGACATATGAAGCCGCCACGTGTGATGGCGTAGATATTATTGTCTAGTAGTACAACACGAACATTATATCCATTCAATTTCTCTTCAACGACTATCTTGTCAACAAAATGACGTGGAAGAGCCACTGAGGGCAGTACTACCCGCCGTATATGGGGATAGCCTGGAATCACTCGGCTCCAACCCCTTCCAAAGATGACAACTGTACCTTCATAGTACTCTCCTAAGTCACGTTTAAGCATTGCATACAGTATGCCACGAAACACTCTGAACCTTATAGTTTTATGGGAAGCAAGGTACTCTACTCTACTCCTATCAATACCAAGTGCCTCTGCAACAGCGTCTATCATCCACTGCTCAGGCTTTATCCAGCCAGTCAACCATGTTCACCGGTTTATGAATAATAAACGCATTCATCCACTTGGAAGAAGAAGGGATGTGAAAACCTTGCTTAAGAGGTAATTATAGCAGAGAAAACTAATGACATCTGCTTACCCTACTAATTACTTTTTATGTCTTATTGCTTTCAGCCTTTACAGCTGTTCCATATACAAGCAACAAAGCCCACTCGACACCAGCACCAACAACACGTTGTACATCTATTCGTAGCCCGATGACCATGTTTGCACCCCTGCTGGCAGCTTTATGTCTAAGTTTGTCTAGTAGTGCTTCAATTTCTTCTTCAATAGCTGTAAGCCCCATAGTGACAGGGCGAGCAGCGTACACTACACCCAAGACCTCACGGATATCAATGTTTTCAGGTACATGATCTATGCTTAATAGTTTTACATTGTTTGTCAACTCTTAACACCATATGTTAGTGTCTTCTGTTAAACTAATAAGTTCTTTTTCTTATAAGCCGTTTCTACATGAAAGCAATAATTTTAATCATAAGAATAAGTTTGTCTAGCTTCCGGGGTCAGCTATGATTAGCGAACAATTGAAGAAGTCTTTAATGACAGCACTACTTAGGAGTGCTGGTTTACCAAGTGTAGATGAAATAGATAACATGATCAAAGATATTAAATTAAGCGTAGAAATAATCTTAAGTACGCGTGAAGGCTCATCTCACGCCAATGAGGCTATGAACCTTGCAGAGGAACTGTTCAAGAACGCTGGGGAAAAAGTGAGCATCATACTGACTAATGATAAGAATTGGCCCAAGGGTTATCCAGAACCGTTATGGTCCATTGGTGGAAGACTAGGCCATAGATTTAAGCTGTACGGTTATCCTACTGACTTGCTAGGGCAAGCATTCAGACTTGCTGTAGCTGTAGCTGGTAAGGGGTGGAATCCTCCTATAGATAACAAGTGCTGTAATGTTAGGGGGAAAGCGCTACTTTATGCTGTCCCGGGACTGCCTTGTACAAGAGCTATATACTACTCGCTACACGTCCTAGCAGCTGCTCCGGAGGCCGAACTCACTGTAATAAACATAGAGAGTATGGCAAGTCAAGGGCTCGAATCTCCGGTGAAAAACGTCCCAACATTCATAACACCTAGAGGAGAGAGTATAGTCCTAACGCCAAGAAGTGTTAAGGATGTTCTACGAGTATGGACTTCCTGAGAATATAGACTCAGAGTACTCTGATAGACCCCATTTTATTGGCCTCTACGACATCACCTGCTATAAAAACAAGTCTTCATGATTTCACAGAAATATCCGGACTAGTATTGCATGCCTGCATATCTACCCTAACCGATTTAAATACACCAGAGACCTGTGTAGGCATGGAGGCTTACAGCATTCACTAACCATGAACAGTAGAGGTGACAATACATGAACATAAATGGGGGATTTTCTTTAAAATTGGCCTTTCCCCTTATAGTTGTCATTGTGACTGTATTGGTTTCATACTATGTCTATACCTCAACAGTGCAGTCACATGAACAAACAAACATAGAACAATCCTCGACATTATTGACAGCCCCGAGTTTACCAGGCAGTAATACATCAAATTACGACTTTTACTTTGTAATGCTCGCTATTAAGACTTGCCCCCACTGTGTAGCCATGGAGAAGTTTTTCAAGAACTTACCCGTAGACTCATACTACTGTGATATACAACAATCAAAAGAATGCTCTAACGCTTTCTGGAAGCTTTACGATAAAGGTGTCACACGTGGCACGCCAACAATCTTAGTTTGTAGCAAGGATGGACTACTACTTGTTGAGGTAGGAGAATATCAGAACGAGACTTGGTGGCTTTCAGTACCCAATAACCTCGAACCACTACGTGAAGGCACAATACCAGTATATGTTACTGGTAAACAGAGGCTCCAATTAACTCTCACAAGTGACCTCTATGATGTACTGTGTGTCAAGACCTTAGAGGGGTCACGGCCGATAAAGTAACTAAACCGGTGAAAATGGCAGTGCAAGGTGATTATTAGCGTTCACTGATACACTTCAAATTAATAGAGTTAAAGTATTACCTTGTACCTCTTGTTACCAAGGCGACGTACAAGTGCTTCATATTCTTCTTTACGCATTACAGTCACTATCTCAATCTTTATCCCACGGATAGCATAGACAATAGAAGTAGAGTTTTCTCCCATGACTAGATAAACATCACGTTTTAAGTCGTATAATATTTGAGCTGGGCTTTGAAGAGCCTCCTCTACGTCTTCACGCCTTATACCCCGTTCCTTCATGCGTTCATGTGCATGCTTAGTGTAGTGTATCTTGTATCCTGGCAGTAAAAGACTAAACAATCTACCGCACCAAGCTAAACTCTCTTAGGCCACTATACAACAAATAAGATCTTAATGATTTATATAGAGTTCCTATTCGCCACAAGTTAGCTCTACAACACATCAAGTCAATGATGAGTTATAGGGCCTCTGAAGAGAATAACGTGTTGTAGAGATTAGCAGTCTGAAGCGCAATAGACTTGAGTAAGCTCGGCAAACCGCGGCATACATCATGGAATTTGCTCGTCAGGCCAGAATCCACAGCAGGCCTGTCCCTCATAGCCTACTAGATCTAGCAAGTGAGCCGGCCTGCATTTATGCCTATGACCTGTCCAGTTATAGTCCTAGCTGTTTCTGGTTTCGCAAGGAAGTAAACTAGTTCAGCTACATCCTCTGGTCTTATTATAGTCCTTAACGGATGCATTTCCTCTACCTTCCTTCTCTTCTCTGGTGTATCTATGAAATCTCTCACCATGTCTGTCTCAACAAAGCTTGGTGCAACCGCGTTAACCCTTATACCTTCCGGAGCCAGTTCTACTGCAAGCCTCCTAGTGAACCCTATTACACCAGCCTTTGAAGCTGCATAAGCAACTGAAGCAACAATATTACCTGTCTGCCCAGCTATGCTTGCTATGTTGACTATACTGGCCCAACTAGCTCTTCTGAGAAGAGGAAGAAACGCTTTTGTTACAAGAAAAACGCCAGTAAGGTTAATTTTCAGCGTCTTCTCCCAGTCTTCAAGCGAGGTCTCGTCTATGCTGCCTACGTGGAGAACTCCTGCATTGTTTACGAGAACATTTAGTCTACCATAAGTCTCATCAACCTCTTTTCTAGCTTTATGAACACTATTTATGTCTGCTGCATTCATCTGGACAACTAGTACACTTCGGGCCCCTTGCTCTAATGCTAATCTTCGTGTTTCAAGCGCCTTATCTTTTTTGGTATTAAAAGTTACTATTACGTCGCAACCATCACGCGCAAAGCGTAGTGCTATTGCACGCCCAATACCCCTACTTGCACCGGTGACTAGTACAATACACTCCTTTTGCCCCATGCGAAACACCTTACACAAGTATGAAAGCTGAAATTTAGTATTCTTTCCCGCATTTCCCGGGAGTAAGCGTGAGTCAAGGATAGATATACTTTGTTGACAAAATTATGTAGGCTATTATAGTTGCTGAAAGGAGTTCTATAACCTTGTTAGCATAAGGATCTCTAGCGCGCAGCCTTAGTATCCTAACACGAAACGTAGTTAGTGGATATAGTAGCGCAACGCCACGCACTGTTAGCATATCAAGGAATATGTGAGATAGCATTCCAAGCATTATGGCTAATGAGGAGTAAAAAGGACTAATAATTAGCAAACCAGTTTTACGAACTAAGAGGATAGTTACTATATACATCATTAATGCAAAAAGAGATGTTGCAAAAACATTATGAAGGAGCTTTCTATGCCCAAACAATACATCAATATCAGGTATAATACCTCCAATCATAGTTAGTAGTACTGTAATTACCAAGCTTATGTTAAGCCCTATATTCAACATCCTTACCAAGATGAGCCCTACTGCTGCAGCAAAGAGGAGATGAGCACGCCTTAGCAAGTACTACACCATTATACTATATCCTACGTGAAAACCTAGCCATATAATCTCACAACATGCTATATTTACATACTTACTCCATCATTTAGAGATTCTGGTATTTTTCGCGTAAACGTGTTAACACAGTATTTAATTCTTTTTGAATACGGTATGAGCCTTTTATTGATGCCCAAATCTTATTGTTAACTATGACTACTACACTAGGGCTGGCAAATATGTCATAAATTATAAATAGTTCTCGAGCATCATCATCAGCACACACGTGTTTGAAGCGGGTGCATACTATAAGGCTTAAACTCATTATCTTGTTGTCTATGAGACTGCCCACACTACCAAGTATTATGCTCAAGGCTCTATTACAGGCATTGACGCAAAAAGCATTTGTGAACAAGTACAAGCGTATAGGCGTAGCAGGTATGGAGTCCCTCCTCCACGAATTATTATTAGGGTCAAACACATATATTCCATCACTCATATCTTCTGGACATGAAGCCACAGCGTTCACAACGAGCACCTCGAATAATAAGTTTGTATGGCTTTGTTTTCAGCTATTCCCACTTGTTAGAGACTAATTGTAGTCTCTATTCAGTTTTACACCATAATTGTATGCCCTACATGAAAAGTTTCAAAGTTTCTACGATGATTAACAATAATTGATGGTATACAAGATAATAATAGAGATGTATGGGGTGTCAGGGTCGCTCCACCACTCCTCATCAAGGGGGACTAGCCTCGGTACGTCCCTACTACCTCATCCACCCATTTTTTTAATTAAAGCGACGACTTATCACGGTTTTGTCTATTTTAATTGCTTTAGTAATAATCGCCAAGAAGCCATATATTCCCCATATAGACCTCCTTTATGCCCTCTTCAAGCGCTACATTGCGTGCATTAAGCATATGCCTTGTACTCGTTGGAGGCAAGTCTTTAGCCAGATTGTCTGGATGAAATGCAAGTAGTACGAGTGGTATATCCACACCATACTCATCCATTAATCTAGCAATGTACCTTGATATCATCCTAACCTCTTCCTCATCAACATAGCCTGGCACTAGGAGAACACTAATAACGAGCAATGGTGGCTCCCTCCTCTTTGTAGCCATTGAAGCCACTATTCTCGTATTAACCTTAAGTCTTTCAACAGCTTTCTCTCCATTGACGCCGGTTAATGCTTCATAAATACTGGGTGTCCAAGCTTTCCAGTCAATTTTATATATGCCTCCAGAGACCAGACTTTGTCTTGCCGCAGCCTCCACGAGCCGTGGATTAGCAAGGCCGTTTGTCTCCCAGCATATCCTCTTAGGTTTCTGTCCACGCTTCTCCGACTCTTCAATAATCCTTTTATTTACTCTAAGTAATAATGGTAAATGAGGTGTTGGGTCGCCACCAAAATAACATACACACGTTACGTACGGGTTCAATGCTTCCGACACAAGGTCTTCAAGAGACTTTATGTACTGCCTGACCTTGTTTTTACTACTTATTATTATTTTGTGCTCCCAATTCTGACAAAACACACAGTCTAGAGGGCACCCTCCAAGGAACACTGCAAGATTGTAATAGCCCCTTTCAACACCATGTGTAAACGTGTATTGCGGGTAACCCCTGCCTGTGGCTGCAGGGCAAACGGGTTCAGCAACACAGTTTGTTGGATGTGGATCAAGGTATGTGTGAACAATAAGTTTGTCACGACCTTGAAGAGGCTGCAATCTACCACCACGATTGACCCAGACGCCACAATACCCACGTCCGCCTTCAGGTATACTGCATGCATTAACGCAGATTGAGCATTTTACTGAGCCCTCCTGCGGCTGTATTGGCGGCAAACCTAGCCTCATGCGCCATTTTGTACGTCTACTCCTTACAGCATCAAGCGACTTTCTTTTTGATCGTAGGCACGTAGAGCAAACTCCTAGCGAGCTTATTACCAGTCCTTTCTTACCACAAAGAGCACATTCACCCATTATTTCAGCCTTTTTCTCTAATAGTAACTATCAATCAGCCTTAATCAATGTTGGCCTAAGAAGTCGGAACAGAGTACACGCAGAGGCTCCTGCCCCCATGCACACTCTATTACTTGGTTTCTGTTAAATAAGCTTGTTTAACAAGACCCTCAGACACTGTTATACTGTAGACGGCCTTGCCTGCTTGGCTGAACTCTACAGGGACACCATTATTTACTGCTAGATCACGTATGGTTGAAGATGTCATTCCCGCAGCTGTTGGTTGTGTAAATATGTAGTATTTATAATACTCTTTTTTCGCCTTGTCTAAGTTTTCAGAATATCCAGCAGCAAGGTACATCGATGGAAAAACAGTCCCACCCTTATCTTCGAGCACAAGTATAGCAATATTGTAAGCTGTAATTGTATATTTGTAGTTTTCAACCAGTATTCTCACTATGTCCTCCTCTCCCGCCTCTAACCTTCTTGCAATAGATAATGCCAATAAGTGAGAATCAGTATAATCGTCAGGACTTAAACGTAGTTCGTGAGCTAAGCCTGTTTTGTCTATAGAACCGTTATGCGCTAAGTAAATTTCAAGAGCACCGCTCCACCGTCTGCTCTTAACAAAGAATGGATGTGCATTCATGCTTCCACGTGGCGACTCCTCACTCGCGTGGCGGACATGGAATATGATGAATGCTTCATCTGATGCAGCAAGAATAGCTTTGAGTCTCTCAGCAACACCTTTAACAGCCTCTATATTCTTTCTACAAGCTTCTTCCTCACTTAAGTTAAGATTATAAGCATCATAGCGTTCATAGAGTATCCTCCAGGCATCTCTCTCGACCCGATAGAGAAGCACAAAGCCATATCCATGACAATGAGTGTTCTGGCCATATGCTTTATACAAATAGGGATCCCTTTCTGCCGCTCTCGCAGCTAACTCAACAAGCGCGCCCAGAGTTGAAGAGCCATCGCGGCTCCATGCGTAGCCTGCAACTAGACGACACATAGCTAACCGCCACACCCTACTTCAAGTAAAGTGTCCACTAGCATTAAGGAAAATCCGAAAAAGCACTTATTACAATATTGGCTTATCTAGCCTTAGGAGATTTAACGACATTTATTAAGGCGAATAGAGACAGGGGTAAGGTAGGCTAAGAAGATAACTTTAAAACATAGAATATAGAATGGAAGCCTTTGGCCTAGAAGCCTAAAGTATACCCGTACACTGCTAATCCATATGCTATTGTGGGTACAAGTCCTAATACGAGTGTTAGTGTGGCAGCCAGTAGTGCTGTTCTTGCTCGTATTCTTGGCTTAGCTGCATGGTGTTCAGGGCCTTCAAAAGGCTGGAACAACTGGTAGATGAGATAGCCGTAGTAGAAGGCGGCTATTACAAAGTTTACTACAAGCAATATAGCAAACAACGGATTTGCCGTGACCGCCGCCTTCACGATGTATACCTTTCCCCAGAACCCTAGTGTTGGCGGCATACCCATGAGGCTTGCAAGCGCAAGTACTAACGCAGAGGCTGCCACTGGGTCACGCCATAGTAAGCCCCGTAGAGGTTTCCACTTGCATCCTGGATACTCACAGTAAACGTCGAGTACTGTGAAACTGGCAAGCTTCGATAGTGCGTAACCTGCTGTGTGAAGAGCTATACCAGCAAGGGCAGCCTTGTTGTCTACACCAGGAACCTTTGCGAGCATAGCTATACCCATTAATAGGTAGCCTGCTTGTGCTATAGAGCTATACGCGAGAAGCTTTTGTGGAGAGTCACGGATGGTTGTCAAGGCACCTATGTTTCCAAGGAACATTGTAAACACTGATAGTGTTACTGCAACACTTAGGAGTACGAAGGGGGCAGCGGAAGCATAGGGTATGATGAGCTTAACTACTAATAGTACTGCAAAAATCTTAGCCATAGCACTTATTATAGACACTACTATAGGCTTAATATTACCATAAACGTCAACAACCCAACCGTGGAAGGGGACAACCCCCATTTTGAACCCTATAGAGACAATGATTAAGGCTATTATTGGTAATAGTAACACCTTGTCAGATACTAGTACTTGCGCTCCTATACTACTACTACGAGTAGACCCATAGTATAATTGGACAGCTAATAGCAATACTATTGTTGCAACAGACCCCATTACAGCATACTTCATTGCTGCTTCAGCACTAGTATCATCCTTGTACAAAGCTACTAATACATAGCTAGAAACAGCCACAAGTATCCATGCGACATATGCTATGTATAGTGACCCGGCAAGCCCTGCCGCTAAGACGCCTAGAGCTAGAAGTCCTATCACGGCATAATAGGCCTCTCCAGACTCCCACTTATCGACAACGCCTCCTGTTGCTAGTGAGCCTAACCCAACAACCATCATGCCTATGGTTAGCAAATAGAGAGCAAACTGGTCTAGAAGTATAGCGCCGCCGAATGCTTTAACATAGTTTACGCCTGCTATAGTGCTATACCCTAAGTAGGCTAGTATTATGAAGCTTACAAGAGCTGATACATAGAGTGACAGCCTAGCTGTTTTAGAGCCTAGCAAGGGTGTTACTAGGCTTGTAAACATGTAAAACAGTGTAGCGACAACAATGCCTGCTTCAACCGTAGTAACAGGGTCGCCTAATATGGATACCATACTATCACCCCACTAGCCTCTGACACTATACATCACGTCATGATTACGAAAGCTGAAATTACAGCTGCTAAAATTACTCCTACAACGAAGTATGTTAAGTAGTCACGCATATCACCAGACTGTAGGCTGCGTACCTTCTCACTGAGTATAGCCACTTGTGAAGGCATAGACGTCTGGAGACCAGTATCATACACGTTCTCTGCTACATGGACGCGCTTGACGAGGAATAGGCCTACTGCCGGTATGGCCTCATGTGCTAGCCTATCTAGGGCCCTCTCCACGACTGATATCAATTCTGCAAACCTTTTACCTGGATACACTATTACTCTATATATTATGGCGTTTAAGAGCCATCTATCATACAAGAAGTCCTTGATGGTTCTCAGTGTCGGGCTTGACTCAATATCTATTCTTAGGCCTCTCATGTAGAGAGCTATTGTGCTTAAGCCTAGTACGCTAGCAGCAGTACCCATAACCATTAAGCTTATCTCAGCCTCTACTTCGTGTAGGCCTGCTGCCAGTGCTATATAGTGCTCCATCCAAGGCCATGCAAGGCCTAGGCCTAGGCTTGCTATGCCTAATATAAAGTACGGATAGAGCATCAGCTTGCCTGGTTCATGTGGGTGGCCGTGTCCTCTGTACTCGCCTAAGAACACGTAGTATAGCATTCTGCTAGTATAGATTGCAGTTAGGACTGCTGTTATAAGAGCAAACATTGCAGCTTCATGGCTCATGAGGCTGATAGCGTGTACTGCTGCATCCTTACTCCACCACCCGCTAAATGGTGGTAGAGCGGCAAGGCTCAGTGCTGCTAGTAGGAATGCTGCAAAGCTTAAGGGCATGTACTTCTTGAGGCCGCCCATATCATCCATGTATCGTGAATGGACAGCATGTATCACAGCACCAGCCACCAGGAAGAGTGTTGCCTTGAATACTGCGTGACTTACAAGGTGGGCAAAGCCTCCAAATACACCCTCTGCTGCATGGCCTGCTGCCGCAGCTGCGAATACTGCTGCAAGCATGTAGGATAGCTGGCTAGCAGTAGAGTAGGCTAGTACAAGCTTTAACTCGCGTGCTACGAGCGCCATTGTGGCCGTTGCAAACGCGGTAAACAATGAGAGCCAGGCTAACCCCGTGTAGACCTCCCTAACGCTCGCATAAGCTATCAGTGCTGGTGCTAGTATTGGTGTTAGCCTTAACGCGAAGTATACACCTGCTTTAACCATTGTGGCTGCATGTATGAGTGCTGAGACTGATGTTGGGCCAGTCATCGCTGTCACAAGCCATTCGTGGAAGGGAAACTGTGCACTCTTCGCTAGTGCACCGAGATAGAATAAAATGAGCCATATGGCTGCAATACCCTTGACGATTAGGGGTACCAAGGCCGATGACTCGTGAGCTAGCGCTGATATGGATACAGTTCCTAGTAAGGCGTAGACTACGCCTATACCTATCAGCATGCCTATATCGCCGACACGTGTGAAGCTTATTGCCCTAAGAGCGCTGTGTGTCGGCGTAAACCACATTGGTACACCCAATCTTTTCCTTCCAGGGTCACCCACCCACGCCTCTTCCCTATCGTCAAAGTAGAAACCTATGAGGGCCCAGCTTGATATGCCTGTTCCCTCCCATCCTATGAACATAGCTATTAGATCATCAGCATAGACTAGTAAGAGCATGCTTGACACGAAGAATGTGTAGAAGACCCAGTACCTGCCAGCACCCCATTCACCTATGTACTCAACGCTATACAGCGCTATGAACAATGAGAGTACAGCTACCACGAGACCCATGATAGCTGATAAGGCATCTACTCTTAGAGCGAACTTGACACCAAGGCTTGGAAGCCAGTCCACACTAAACACACTACCGTGCTCTGCATGTACACCAGTCGCTACAGCGATAGCAGAGGCTAGAGCAGCGACACCTATACCTGCAACTCCAGTCCACGCTTTGTACCTCCAGTTTAACTCTAATAAAGACTCAAGTATCACTAACACTGTAGCAGTATAACCCGCTATCACTGCTACGAATGCAGCCATAGCAGCATCCATAAATGATCACCCACGAAACTCTACGCTGCATAGACAGCTGATACGAGCTGAGCTAAGGGGTCAGCAAGTAAAGCTATTGCTATGAAGAATAATGCGCCAATAAACCCTATGATTATTAGTGGGGCAATGAGATCAGCGTGCTCTTTCTCTGCATGCTCTGTAACTCTTGCTGCAGCTGGGCCAAATTCGCCTAGGAACATGCGTCTGAATGCCTGGAAGCTGTAGATTACTGTGAGTGTCATAGCAGCAATCACGGCTACCGCGCCGAGAGCAAACAGAGTTGATGTGAGGTCGCGTGCCCAGCGGGCATAGCCGAAGACTAGGTAGACTTCACTCCAGAGCCCCAGCGTTGGTGGAAGCCCTGAAATGAGCATGAAGCCTATTAGAGCTATTGACGCTGTAAGTGGTAGGCGGCGTGCAAGTCCGCCAAGTTCTTCAAGTTTCCTAGTGCCTACTAGTGCTATCAATACACCAGCCGTGCCGAAGAGGATGGCCTTTCCGTACGCGTGGGCAGCATAGTGGAGTAGTGACCCTGTAATGCCCTCTCGGTTAGCAACGGCAAGTCCTAACAGCATGTAACCCATCTGTGACACACTACTATACGCGAAGAGTCTCTTGGTGTCCTTCTGTACGAGTACTAGGAAGCCTCCATAGAACATTGTTGCCAGAGCCCATAACAGTAAGATCCATGAAACATCACTCCAGACACCATTAAAGAACCCAAGCCCAGCCCTTACTAGCGCATAGCCTCCTAGACCTATGAGGAGTGGACTTAAGAGAGCCGAAACTGGTGTAGGGGCTTCAGCGTGCGCGTATGGGAGCCACAGATGCAAGCCAGCGTATGCCGACTTAACACCAAGACCTACGACTATTAGTACAAGTGCTAGTAGGCTACTTGACACGGCCACAACGTAACCTTTGCCAGGTACATAAAAGTCGTAAGCACCTATAATGAATAAGCCTAATAACAATAGCAAAGCACCAATATGAGTCCATACAAGATAAATCAAGCCTACTCTAAGCCTATCGCCATAACCATAAAGTATGATAAGGACAGCACTTGGTATAAGTGTAAGCTCAAGGAATAAGTAGAATAAAACACCGTTGCTTGCTAGCGCCGCACCGAGCATACCCGCTGTAAAGAATTGGTACAACGCGAAATAAAGACCCCAGCTTTCCCTACCTAGCTCATGAAATCTATGGAGCATATATGGGTAAGAATACCATGCAATGAGCATCGACACAAACACAACAGATAAGGCCACTGGTGCCGACACACCATCTAAGACTAGGCTGAAAGTACCTATTCCAGGCAATGTAGTCCACACAGGGTCAACCACAGTAACACCGGACAAGACCTCACGGAAAGCTGGCAGAACAACCAATAAGGCAAGTATCCACGATGAAACTGCTAGTATTGTATGAGCCTTGCCGTTCATCCTGTTACCAACGAATAAGCTTATGAATCCTGACATAAGAGGGATAACGAATGATAGCCAAAGTGCTGGATAGTTCAGAACTGTTTCGCCAATACCGGACACATAACTCATTATCTTTCACCACCACAAACATATTTTTACGCGAAATTTAACCCTTTATTTCACGTAAGGCATCAACGTCTAAACTATACTTTCTACGATAGACCAATACAAGCAAGGCAGAGACAATAGCTATTTCAGCTATGGTCAAAACTATTGTTGTTATCAATAACGAGTAGAATCCCGGGTCAACACCAACTACATACCCTATAAAGGCTGCCGATAGTATTACAGAGTTGAATATCATTTCAATAGAGATAAGTAATCTTATAAGAGTCTTAGAAGTCATAACGCCATACAAACCAGCACCAGCAGCAGCTACGCTTGCAGCATAAACTAATGCGGCCATGACGTCAGGATTCAATGCTTACACCACCACTTCCCTAATGGCGTAACGCCTCTTGCTATGAGCCATTCTGAATTAAAACGTTTGAGATCGAAATAAAAAGCTTGCTTCTAAGGTTTCCATGTAACATTATATGGAATCTGTTCAAAAAAGATTTATCTTGAGACTGGCTTGCGTGCTATGGCTATAGCTTCAATTATGACTGTTGCTAACGTGACAACTATCAAGACAATACAGTACCAGCACTCAAACATTTGCCTGGATACTTCGCTGATTGTCGCCCTAAAGCTGGGACTACTAATACTTGCATACATGAATACTGGTGCTTGCAATACGAATGCAGTAGCGATGGCTAATAGTAACTTTTCAGGCTTCCAAGGTTGTGGCTCAATATGTCGACCAAGTAACATCATTACTATGGCTATTAGTGTTATTGATGTACCAATATATACTATTACGTGAAATGCAGATAGGTAGGTGTATCCTATGAGTGCTAATATTGATGCCACACCAAGGGCAGAGACCACTAATCCCAGTAGGATATAGAAAGCTTTTCTGGAAACTACTATACCTATAGCGCCCATTACAATTGCTGCTACACCAGTTATAAATGCTGCATCCCATAAGGCTTGGAATCCTACCATTACTCTTCACCTTCAACATTCTTAGTAACCTCATAGCGTAGCCCTATATCTTCATCAATTACGGGCTTAAGTTTAGGCTTAGCAGATTTCTCTTTCTCTTTAATTCTCTTACTCCACAGAGCCCAGTCTATGGGATCCATATTCATGGGATTTACTTCACTATATACTTCATCGTGCACATAGCTATAGCTTAGAGCGTCAACAGGGCATATGTCAACACATAAGCCACAAAATATACATCTGCCAACATTGTACCCTGGCCTTATTCTTTTATCCCCGGGAACTCTATACATTTTGATGGCTCTAGCAGGACATATTTGAGCACATAAGCTACAACCTATACATGTATCGTAGTCGTATAGTATGAAGCCCCTATAGCCTTCAGGCCAAGCTTCTTCATAGTCAGGAAACATCAGTGTCATAGGAGGTTTTGTCATCCTGCGAAGTGCTGCGCTAATAGCGTCTATATGCGCTTTGATAAGATTTATTCGAGGCCTACTCGACTTCTCTTCACCCATTGTCAATCACCGTATCTAAGGCGTGTATACTATGTGTACAACTGCTGAAACGACCAGAGAGACCAGAGCTAGAGGGAAGAGACGCGACCAAAACATTGATGCTATCTGATCTATTCTCATACGCCCATAGACGCTTCGCAGAAATATGGCTATAAGCATCAAGACTAGGGTTTTGATGAATACTGCAAGGCTGCCGAGCAGAACACCGTTGAATGGCATCCAGCCTCCCAGGAAGAGGTCCGAGAAGAGGAGCATTAATGCATAGAGCTTGCCGTAGTCGAGGGCCATGTTTAGTACGAAGAGGAGGCCTGTGTACTCAGTATATGGACCTTGTACTATTTCTTGTTCACCTAGGACTACGTCGAATGGAATTCTGTCCGTCATTAATAGTGCTGCGACAAAGAAGAGGAACGCTGCAATAGGATTCACTACTATGCCTGGTATGCCTGCCTCAATTTGCATGGTAACTATCTCGTTTATGTCCAGTGACCCGTACATCATTGCCGTAGCAAGTAAGCTGGCAAGGAGCGTGACTTCGCCTGCAACAGTAACCAGGATCTCCCTACCAGCTCCAATATAGGTAAATTTATTGTTTGAGGCCCAACCCATGACAGCTATAACTATAGGTATTAATCCGAGCAACGCGAAGGGGACAAGTAAGCTTACGCTTGACGAGAATCCATAGACGCCTGGGCCACCTGGTATAACTGCAAGGCTTGCAGCGATTATGGCGAACGCAAATATGGGTGCTGCAACATAGGCCTTCCTCTCAACTGTGACCGGGATTATGATTTCTTGGAATGCTATTCTTATACCGTCAGCTAAGAGCTGTAGGGCCCCACCAAGATGCCGCGAAACATAGAGAGGGCCCACTCTCATTTGGACCTTTGCCGCGATCTTTCTTTCAGCCCATATTATGAATAAAGCTACGGCAGCAAAAGCCCCAAGACCAGGATATACCAGTGGTGCAAGGACACCCCGGAGAAGCCATTCCGGTAAGCCGATCTGTGTTGCAAGCTGCTCTAGCACCATTACGCATCGCCCTCAGATCCTATCTAACGGTCTGCTTCGGGAGGGAAGTAGTCAAGGCTACCATAAATGGCTGGGAAGTCCATAAGTGTGTGACCTATAGGTAGTACTGTAAATAAAATCACATTGCGAGCAGAAGGGGTTACGACTCTAAGCCTATAAGGTTTGATGTCGCCGTTACTAACAAGGTAGTATGTTATTTCGCCATGGCCCATTTCTGCTCTAGTAATTACCTCGCCAGCTTTAGTCTTAAGCCTAACATAGCCTCCCGGGAGCTTAATGAAGCCTTTTTCAAACCAATGCCTTACCTTGGGAGGTATTCCTTTAGTAAATCTCTCATTCATTATAGGTCCTTCTGGAAGCTCCTTTAGAGCTCTTTCAATGAGGTCGAGGCTTACCTCAATTTCCCGTAGCCTAACCCATATCCTCTCCAATGCGTCGCCATGCTTTCCAATAACTGGCCTAAAATCTAAGTCGGGATAAGCAGCATAGCCTGTGAGGCGTGCGTCGTAATATACGCCTGAAGCCCTTAAGTTAGGGCCGGTTGCTCCAAGCGATATAGCGTGTTCCCTCTTGAGTATACCGACGTTCTCTAAACGGCCTCTTATTACTGGATTATTGTAGAAGATCTTGTCGTACTCTTTAAGCCTCTTTAACATGTACCGTCTTGCCTTAGCAAACTCGTCCTTGAATCCTTGTGGAAGGTCTCTTCTGACACCACCAAACACACTGTACGTGTGTGTTAGCCTTGCGCCGGTGAGCATGTTGGCTAAATGAAGAAACACTTCTCTGTCTCCAAAAGCCCACATGTACATTGTTGAGTGGTTAAGGAATATGCCTCCTAGACCGAGTCCATATAAGTGGCTTGCAATACGGTTTATTTCACAAAGTATGGTGCGTAAGTACTTTGCACGAGGAGGTGGTTCTACGTCTAGGAGTCTTTCAACAGCTTCAACATAGGGAAGTGTGACATTACACGCATCAATTATAGTCATGCGTTCTATTAAACTTATTACCCTTACATATTCACGTGTCTCAGACAACTTCTCTACTGTTCTATGGACATAACCTATATCAGGATCCACCTTGACAACAATATCACCATCAAGATAAAGGATCATCCTCATATGCCCAGATGCTGGGTGCTGAGGACCGATAAATAGTTCCACAACTCTATAGCCTTCTTGTTTGCCAACTTCGTGGCCATACATGCCAGGCAGCTTAATCGCCAAGCTGACCCCCCAGCCCGTGTACATGTGCTAGCAAGCCTAGCGAGAATAAATACTGTCATGTCCTCCTAATGTCCGGCTTAAATGCCACTATAACCTTTCTATACGCTACATTTATTAATTTTATCTCGTCACAATTGGGTTACCTGGGAAGCTAATTAAAGCCTAGAGGACAGTGATGAACTTTGGAGAGAGGGGATGTATTTTGACAGAGAATGAAGAGGCAACACTTGCCGGCGAGATCCCCGCTGAGCGTGTAGAAAACAGAGAGGGCGTACCTGTCTATGTGACAAGTCCGTCTATGTTGCGTGAGACAATAGGGAAACTAGTAGACCTTGGCTTTAACTATTTATTAAGCATAAGTGGTGTAGATGAGCCGAAAGAACAACGTGTAAGAGTTGTTTACCACTTAACCTCCTCATCCTCGCCAAGAAATGTTGTAGCTGTTGAGGTCTCTGTACCACGCCAAGATCCTCGTGTGCCAAGTATTTCAGACATCATCCCAGCAGCACTGTTTCAAGAGAGAGAAGAGCATGAGATGCTAGGTATAATATTTGAGGGTTTACCGGATACCAGGCACTTACTCTTGCCTAGTGATTGGCCTAAGGACGTATACCCTCTAAGGAAAGACTTTGTAGTACGCGATGAACCTATAATGTCTCCACAACCTAGTAAGCCTTTATCTGTACTCAAAGGTAAGGAGGGTGAAAACAAATGAACACAGCTTGTCCACGTGCTGGCCTTATGCTTATAGGCAACTTAGAAGAGGCGGCAAGAAAAGCGGCAAAATGGCTAGTCAAACGTACTCCAATACGCCATTTACGTGACTGGGGAATAAGCTTTAGCCTCTGGCCTGTACACCTAACCACTAGCTGTTGTGGAGCAGAATTCGCAGCACTCTATGCACCAAAGTATGATGCTGAAAGGCTGGGCTCACTCCCATTCACACATCCCCGCAATACCAATTTAATACTCATAGAGGGAACCCTAACGAAGAAGATGGCGCGTGCTGCACGAATAGTATGGGAGCAAATGCCTTGGCCAAAATTCGTCATAGCAATGGGTGCATGCGCCTTCACTGGGGGAGTATTTTACAATAGCTACAACATAGTTATGGTATACGACGTATTACCCGTAGACTATTATGTACCGGGCTGTCCACCACCTCCAGACGCCGTGGCTGTAGCTCTGATAAAACTGCAGGAGAAAGTAAGAAAAGGGTTATGGAGGCCACGTGACGTTGAGAACAGGGCGAAGTTAGAGGAGCTTATGTCACCAGTTTACGAAAAAAGTAGAGAATTCCTCAGAGAATATAGAAAACTAGCACATATAGACTAGGGGTGGGAGGTGACATCCGTAATGGGTTATGATGCCATAGTTGCTTTGGCCGTGACTTCTATACTTCTCCCCTTAATACTATACCTAGCATACATATTCATGCGTTATGCAACAGAAGAAATAGGTCATGAACTCAAGCAGGTACGATATGAGGCTGGGAACCCCCCAAGCGGTGATGCACACAAGCCAGTACTATACCAATACTTTGGCTACATATTACTATTCATATCACTTGACCCAGTCTTCATGCTACTGTTTATCTTACCGGCGATTGTAGAGAGTTGGAGCAAGGTTGCATTACTTAGTTTAGCAATAGTATTAATTATACTTCCGCCATTGGCTTATGCTGTAAGGTATGCGAGAAAAATGGAGTATTGGAGGTTCTAGACAAGATATATTTTCACCTATGACTATATTCTCACCCTAGCAGTCCTCTTTTAAGTGTCGGTAGTTGAGAGAAGTAGTATTTAACGGTGAGAGCTTTTGGCTAGTGAGATTAGAGTTGGCAACTACATAGTACTAAGTGATAGGAAATATACTAAAACTGATGAATGGGTTAAAGTTGAAGGAGATATAGCTATAGTTGGAATAACAGATTATGCACAAAAGAAGCTGAGAGACATTGTAGGTGTTGAATTGCCAGAAGTTGGAAGAGAGGTAAAAAAGGGAGAGGCTATTGTTGCTATAGAGTCAGTCAAGGCAGCAGCTGACGCCTATGCACCCATTAGTGGCGAAATAATAGAGGTTAACGAGAAGTTATTAGATGAGCCCGAAACCATAAATAAAGATCCCTACGGAGAGGGGTGGCTTGTTAAGATAAGCATCAAGAAACCGGAAGAACTTAAAGAGTTACTTACACCAGAACAGTACGCTGAGAAGATACAAAAAGAGGAATCGTGAGAATAGTTCAGTCAGCACAATTCCTTGCTTTTATATCGGCTTTGTAAGCTTTCTATTAATCTAATGCACGTATATTGGGGAGCAGGTTGAGCAATAGTAGAGTGATACGGGAGTTACTCTCACGGAAGGATCCGCAAGGCTACTACGTCATCCCTTGCAAGCTCGACATTCTTAGGTTTTTAGAGAAGCATAATATTGAGAGTATTGTTGTAGAAGAAATTGGAGACATTGTACTTTTAAGGATAAAGTCTAGACGTGTTGCAGAATACTTAGCATTTATAGCTTTAAAACAAGGATTACTAGCTGTGTGATCCTATTTCGGTCTTCCTGGCATACCTAGTCTCATAGAGGCCTTTGCAGGTTTTACCTTCCCGGTCTTCTTCCAGTCGCCGCGTATTGTTACTTGCTTGCCTCTTCTC